>DASVUU010000443.1:0-17030 GCA_036386935.1 Cytophagaceae bacterium
CGAAACAAGCAATTATATGGGAATTATAAAGGCTAAAAAAACAGAGGATTTTCTTGACAGGAACCTTATCGCTCTATTGACGAGCGACCCAAAATTTTTTCGCTATAAGGGGTTCCGGTCTATTGTTGCCTTGTACAAAACGTGCGGCGAAAATGCACCTGAAGGACTTGGAGCTATGGTAGGTAAAGAGGGGGTTGAAAAGTTTGTATTTGAAGAAAATTCAAGTAGCGATACCACTATTGTCTTACAGCAGAATTATTCTCTCAAAGATGCAAGGGAGAATCTTATATCAGCAATCAACAGGATTAAAAGAAAGGAGCATGAAAATAACTCAGGCAATAATTAAAACGATGCTGGAGGGCATAACAAAAGCTGTAGAAGCATTCTCACCCGACACCCATTGCTTTGCCTTTGAAGTTTGTGTCAACCCCTTAGCTTTGAATTATTATTTCATCCGCTATGTACATGCAGATCTTTCTGACCCTTTGCATATAAAAGACAGCTATGGGTATTTCTGTTTTAATGAAAAGGGGCAAATGCTTAATTGCCTCCCAATATTTGAAGCCAGACGTGAGGAGGTAGATTTCTATGAAAGTTTTATTGTGCTTGAGAAATATGAAAAACTTCCATGACTTATTTTATACATAAGCAGCTTATTAATAGATATAAGCTTAGCCCTTTAGAACTGCCGGAAAAGCTTAGCCACGCGGTAGCAGCATTCGACGCTATAGAGCGAAAAGACCTAACGGATGAAGTGATCTTACTGCTAAAGAAGCTCGATGAGAATTTGTCAATCGGCATTTATGAATGGATGGTTCAAAATAAAGCACAGCTTTCATGTATCGTAAAACAGGATGCTGAAATCTTTGAAATTTTTTTTATGCAACTACAATCTTTAATTAAGGAAGGCAAACGTGAGGACTTTGATTATATCACAGACGGCAGAAAATACGAACTTAACTATTTCGGGAAGACAGAGAAGATATCCTGTGTTTATTACCATTTAGAAGAATATAGCTTAAAGGTTTGTGAGGTATGTGATAGGTATTTTCTTTTAAAGTTATGTGAGGAAGAAAGGACCCTGGAGCCCCTTTACTACAAAGACGTCACTGGTAAGATTTTGCAGGTGTATGATTATTACCAGGAAAAGGCAAAGGTCAATGTCACAGCAAGGGTGAGCATCAATAGTATTTTTGAAGAAACCATTAAAACTATAGAAGCCGCCGGGATGACCTTCACCAAAGTGCCACCTATTCACAGTGCCGTCAGAAAATTGAAGATCAGTTTAAATAACAATTGAACATGTACAAAATTCAGGACCTTATAAGAATAATTAATTTGAAGGACATTGAAATCCCTAATCAGGATAAGATCATTGCCCAGACAGGATCTAAACTTGACCTTGAAGAAGCTTATAAGGTAATTGAAGTGGCGAGTGAAAACTTTAGTCAGTATGATGAGAAAGCCATTGAAGCGGATAATCTCCTATCCCAATTGATCGATAAATATTTAAGGAAGAAGGCTATTGAAGATGCAGTAGAGCTACCTGTTAAAATGAATGACGAGATCGAAGTACATCCTTTCGACAATGAAATTGTAATTCAACCGGAAGTTGATGAGGATATTGTAGATGTGCAAGTTGAGAAACAAGATGCACCTCCCTTAGAGGAGGAAGTGGTAGTTCAACCAATTGTTGATTCGGATTCTGTAAATGTCCAAGGTGAGAAACCAGATGCGCCTCCGCTAAAACAGAATGCATCTGTGTCGAGAAAAAGAAAGTTAAGGCTCCTGAAAATAAAACTAAGCTTAAAAAAATAAGATCATCCAACATCCACCTATGAATATTTTAGAGAAAATACATGCCATTGACACAAGTCTGGTGAAAGACGAGTCCCTTTTGGAAGAGCTTAAAGGGGTCATTTTTGAGTACGATGAAAGCGACCAGGACTCTGTTGACAATGCTCATACCATCTATGAGATTCTTATTGAGCAGTATCCACAAATCACGGGTGCGATTGCCGTGGAGAAGGAGACTCTCATCAATGAGCCTATAGAAAAAATTGAGAAGGAAGAGGCGGCTACGAGTACAGATGCACCGCAGATAAAAAAAAAGAAAAAGAAAAAAAAGAAGACAAAGGTTGACGAGGTAGGCGAGGAAACGGCGAGAGAGCAGGAAGGGGAGAAACATGCTGAACAGGCGCCTGCAAAAAAGAAGATCACGCAAGACTTAAAAGGCGGTTGCAAAGATGTCATTACAGAAATAAAGAGAGTGCTTGCAACCTTTCAAGGCAAGAAAAAACCTAAGGCTCCCACAAAAAAGAAAGCGCTTGCCGTGATCGTGAAGGAAAGTGTGGTGATTATTATCAAAAGGGTGCTGGAAAGGGAAAAACGAGTTAATCCTAAGAAAAATGTTGATGTCGAAAAATTTAAAAGTGTGATTGAAAAAGGCAAAGATTTTCTGATTGCACTGAGAAAAGCCTCTGGAGGTATAAGTGACGAAAACGACCAAATGATTACGTCCTTTGAAAATCAGGTAAACGAAATACTAACCGTGATTGAAACGAGCCAGGAGAAGGAGGCAGCATAAGCATGAGATCAACGGTTTTAGTAGTAACATTTATCTTTATGCTTGCCTTTTCAATCTACTTTGGTAAAAGATACTTCAATAAGAAAGCAAGGGAAAAACAAGAAAGCCTTCTTACCACAGGAAAAAAGGCTAATAGGTCGATCAAGTTCTTAAAAGCAAGATAGGTGAATGGACAGATAAAAGTTCCGATGGTTCCTGAAGCGTTTTACAAACTCAGCGAACTACCCCTTATCCAAAAGAAGCTTGATGCAATATCTCAAAAGTATGGTACACTGATCAGGGAGGCTTCACGGCTTACAAATGTTCCTTTGGAGTTAATCCTATCCTTCGCATTCATTGAGTCTGGAGGCGATGCTATGGCGGTATCGAAGGCAGGTGCAGTTGGCATAATGCAGTTGCAACCTCAATCAGCTACTGATATGATTCATCTCGAGTATTCTAAAGAGAGACTTTCAGACGAGGAAAAATCTGTTTTAAGACAAACCCTCAAAACAAGGCTAGATTGCATCTTCAAAATGAAGTTCATGAGTCACAAGTTGCCATGCAACAACAATACTGGTGCTGTCGTCACCAAAAGTGATCTCTTCAATCCTGCGTTCAATATTTTGGTTGGCTCTATTTATCTTGGAATACTCCTTGACCAGCATACTGAAAAAGGAGTCGTCAGGCTCGATAAGATAGTCTACCGGTATAACAGAGGCTACTTCTCAAAGCCCAAAGATTACCCCATTGAAAATATTATAGCAAGCACTAATGAAGAAACCAGAGGGTATATTTTGAAGCTTGCTGGTAAAAATGGCCTACTCGATTTAATTACATAAAATTTCTACAAATGGAAAAACCGGCAAAAAGTAAAACTACCAAGAGAGGATCCACTGTTAAAAAAGCAGTAAGACCAACTGTGGCACCAAAAAAGACAGCCAAAGCCAAAACTGCTGCGAAAACAGGTGTAAAACCAGGTAAAATAAGTAAAAGTAAGAAAACTGTAAAAGCCCCTTTGGTACCAAAAAAGGAGACAAATGCCAAAGCTCCCTTTACTGTAAATGGACACCGCATTAAATGGAGTATTAAATGGAAAGGATGGGAGGTCTATCAAGGGAAGAAACTGTTGCAGTTGCACCGATTCAAAAAGGACGCCATAGCATTTGCCAATGAAGGATTATTCACATCTAACGCTTAAAAAATATGCCACTATTCCCACACCAGACACTAATAAAAGAAAACGATATACAGGTAGCTGACCTTCCTGAAGAGCTAGTAGAACTCATTAAAGAGTTCGATTCCAAATTCGATGACTATGAAATTGCTGAGGAGGAAAACGATGATGAGGAGGTAAAGGAAATTAAGACGGAGCTTAAGGAGCTATCGGGTCAAATTACCAGTGAAATCAAAGAATACCTCGAAGACAATGAAGTAAGTGAACAAGAGGATAAAAAAATTCCTAAGGACAAAGAGGGGATATTGAAGTATCTATTTGAAGAAGGCTATAAGGAAGTATCCATTTCGGACTTAAAAAAATTCGGATATCCTACCGGTCCGTTTTCTAAACTACTGAATACTGGTGAAAAGCTTCAGAAGTTTGAACTTAGAAAGGTTGCAGGGGATAGAAACTATAAGATTTTAAAGGTCTAGGAATTCAATTAGGTTCGTGCATGGGTTTAATGCACTTATAATAGTTAAGTGTCACTTTGTAAATACCTTCGTTTATCAGTCCATGCCAAAGTTGTACATTCAAAGGTGCTATCCTTCCTAAAGGGAAGGATAGTTATCGCATCGGCATTCATACCAACCATTGACAAATTTTTCTAATTCTTCCAGATATCTAGTTATTTCTTTTGCTCCTCTTGCAGTATCCTTTCCGTACTCTAGAAACGGATGATTAACTTCCCTCGCCTCGATAAGTTGTGAATCAATCGGCAGCCTTTCAAGCTTTGACTCCCAAGTCTGAATTAATGCATCCTTCGAACTAAAATATAGCTTAATCATATCATTGTGGGTTAAAAGGTGAGAAATTCATAAATTGCCACTCAAAGTCTTTTGCGTTTTCTATTAACAGCCAATTTTTGATAGAAAATTTCCAAGCTCGAACCGTTCCTTCCGCTTTAATGTCCCAATTAATCTCGCTCAAACCTGTCATTTGTAAAGTTTTATGCCCTTCAAAATCAATGAAAAGTAAACCAGCGTTAGGGTTCACTAAGAAATTTCCTAAAGTGTTATACATGCTATTACCTTCATAATCGGGAATCTCTATAGTTGACTCGTTGATGACATTAATAAATCCTGGCACACCGCCCCGATGAGATACGTCTAGGTTCGAATTATCATCAGAGCTTCCGACAAAAAAAGTGTCAGACTTTTTTATTAAATCAATTAATTCTTGGTTCAAAATATCACCATTGGTAGGTTCCATCAAATATTTGGTCGCAGAAACTTTGAGGTACCTCCGTGCCTGAATATATTTTGGACAATTGGGATAGGCAGTGTCCACTCTTATTGATAATAGCTTTTCTTTGAAGGCCGCCGTCCCATTAATCCGATATCGCCTCCTAGTCGATAGCTCGATAAAAAGCAGCCCAATAGTGTCTGACCGTTCCAGATTTGTCCAGAGCGGGTCAATAGGATTTGAAGTTATAAAGTTCCTGTTAAGAATGAGTGTCTTTTCATCAATAACAGCGGACATACAATCATTACCTGTGATTAATGATGCCCAGACATTGCCATTGACATCAATTGAACTAGCTACAAGGTAAGGTAGGTTTTGAATAAAATTTACCGCGCCGGGAATGATATGATCCACCAAAACCTTGGATGCTTTAATTGCAAATGAGGTCTCTCCAGCCAGTTCTTGAGCTTTAAGTTCACCGTTATGATAAAGTTGATTTTTCATAAAACCTTTGTGTGTATATGGTCTTAAATTAAGTAATCAATTAAAAAGTTAGTATTTGAGATCCGCTTTTCATTAAATGACAAAGGCTAGGTAGTCCAGATGTACCGGGCGCTATGTTGTCCTTGATTAAATCAAGACCATTTGGATTAGCTCCAAAGACTTCTGCGCAACCCGAGGAAACTCCTACTATCGTGTCCTCAACTGCTTTGTACAGCGGGTAAGCTGGGTGACTTTCATTATTAATGACCTCTGGCCATCTAGTACCGGTACCTTGAAAGTAAATAGACACCTGTTCTCCCATTTGTTTAAAATCGTACGCAGCGGCAAGGGCATTAAAGAGTCTTCCTAAAGATTCCTCTGTGCCCGGCTTTGGGTCTGATAAAATTATAATTGCTGTTTTCATCGTCTTTTGTTATGTTTTATTTAATACAGACAAGTCTGTCTAAAGGCTATAAAGAAATTATTGGATCATTTCTTTTGCGGTGCTTTTTGCCAATAATATTGGCCAGGAATCTTTCTGGACCTGGCTTTCTGTAATAGCACCTTCAAATAAAAGGTAGATTCTGTCGCCTAATTTTTCTGATCTCTTACTTTCTTGAGGTAACAGGGCTACTAACTCAGAAAAATATCGTCTTAAAGTGGATTTGTTGGCGCGCGCTGCGTCAAGAACTTTGCTGTGTTCGTCTGGAATCTCTGCAATTATGTTGAGAAAGCTACATCCGCGATAACTGTCTTCTTTAGATTTAACTGCTAGATAGTCGAAGGTTGCCAAAAGTTTTGAGTGAGGGGTTTTGTATTTTTTAATAAAATCTTGTAAGAGTTCGAAAAAGATTGAATGCTTTCTTTTCAAATATTCTGCACATAGATCATCTTTAGAAGGGAAGTATTGGTACAAAGTAGATTTAGCCACATTTGCTTCTTCTATCACTTGGTTTATACCTGTAAGGTTATATCCTTGCTGGAAGAAAAGCCTACTTGCGGTATCTATTATCCTTTCTTTAGCGTCACTTATCTTTTGCATGGTTAAATTTAATCAAATAAATTAAGACAGACAAGTCTGTCTTAATTTATTTTAAATGTCCGTTGGTCTGTAACTTCACAGAGAAGATTCGATATTGGTTCTAATTGATCTGAAAATTAGTTTTGAACAAATAATCTTAGGAAGAAAATATAAGTTAGTTTTACATACAGCATTACATTTTTTAGTTTCAATCGGTAGGCAGTAAAGAAAGTGCATAATTTCTTACTGTATGACAATAGATAGTATTTTCGGCCTTGTGCAAAAGCTAGGTGTTTCACCTTCTAAATTGCTTGAAGGATTAAAGCCTTACTTGGCTTCTTTAAAAGATCCCCTGCATGAGGCTGTTTTAAAGCAAGAGAAGGAACGGGGCAACCGCGTCGTGTATATTCTTTATAACGAGACCGATGTCAATGGCAACGTCACAGGACGACTTATCGCCCAATTTAACGATGTCAAGGAAACGGGACTGCAGCCGTTTGCAGAATATCCTTTTGAGCAACTTCTATTAAACCTTCTCACTCCAATAGAAGCTACCGACCCCAAGAAACTAAAACCCTAATCAGCGATGCACAATTTTCAATTTCAAAATGCAGTGAAAGACTTTGCACAACATCTTTTTCAACGGATGGGAGAAAGCAGGGCCATACAGTTTATGAATGGTTTTATAAAGATACCCGCAGGAGATGAGTTAAAGCTGTCAATAGAGGCACTAATCATGTTTGCCTGTAATGAATATGGAATAGATAGGGAAACGCTTGTAATGTCTGCTAAGATGATTGATATCAATGCAAGAATCACATGCTATCACCTTTCAAAAAAATATCTCAAGTTGTCCAACGCAGTGATTGCCCATCATTTTGTCAAGCGCAAAACCGACAGCATAGCTGACGGCCTGCTCAAAGCGCAAGGGATGATTGACCTTGGCCGAATGTATAAAGATTACATTAGTAAATACAACTGTATTGAAGACCATCTTAAAAACTATATGCAATCAAGGCAATGAGAGGAAAAAAAGAAGGCGCAGAAAAGAAGCTGGAAAAATTCTTTAGTGAGGCGGTCATTGAAAGTGAGGTCCCTTTAGAGGTAAAAGAAGACTTTGAAGTTCAATCCCCATTGCTCAAAGAACAAGTAATTGAAAGGATAAGTGATATCTCGCTTGATGCAGTGGATGATCCTGCAATCGAAGAAATTAAGGAAAGCCAGGCCTTTACCGCTTTTGGTATGCCAAGCTTTTCTGTGGCGCCTGAAGCCAAAAAATCAGATCCTTTTGAGGACCGTCCTTTTACAGATACACAGTCAAAAGAAGAAGAAAAGATCCCAGATGATTTACCAAAAATGAGTCTGGAAAGCGAAGGGGATAAAGGGGAGCCGGTCACCATGAAGGGGCTACAGAAAAAGGCTGGACAAACGACAGCAAAGTGGTCATGGACACTTTTTGAAAATGCTGGACCGAAAGTGCAGATGTTCTTTTCTGAGATTGACGAGGCAGAAATAAGGAAACTTGTCATCGAAGATTTGCTGCCGGCACACAGTCTTGAATTTACTAAAGACTACAACAAATCTTTAGAGGATGAATTTGAGGTCAAAGAGTGGGAGAAGGAGCTTATTTACCCTCCCCTTGAAGAATTGCTAGAGCAAGCGGGCATGAATACAAGCATGTCGCCTGCAGCTCGACTGGGGGTAGGAATATCAGTAGTACTTGGCGCAAGAGCTATGCAGACCAAAAAGTATAGGGAGGAAAGAGAAGAGCTGCTCGAGAGGCTGATGAATAGTTACGCCAAAACAAAGAGCGATGTAGAAACTGTGATTACACCTACTACTTAAAAGATGAGAGAGTGTAAACTGCAAGTCTGTACAGGCATGGTAGGCGTAGGTAAGACACACCAGACGACAAAAGAACTCATTGCATACCTGAAAGGAAATAAGAATCTTTCCAGAAAACCAAGAAAGGTTCTTGTCTTTGATCCTAACAATAAAGATTATACACTTTTTGACTCTCTCTACTTTGATGTAGATGACACAAACGATTTAAAGAAAAGTCAATACATTAGAAGATTTTCGGAAAGTAATTTAGCTGTCGGAAAGCGAATACTTGCTATTGATAGGTTTGGCAACGAAATGACTCCCGACCAAAAGGAAGAGACTTTTAAAGTAATTCTAACTCACGCTAAAAATGCTCTGATTGTAATTGAGGATCTAAACAACTACGTGACCAACTTTGACAGCAAGCTCGTAGTAGGAAGGCTCACAACTTATCGCCATAGAAATACAGATATCATTGTGCATCTACAATCCATTGGCGCATTGAGGCCAAGGTTATGGCAGGCGACAAAGGTAATAAGAATGCACTATGAGCTTGACGATGTTACAAGAATGAGAGAAAGTTTGCAAGGCCGTTATAAGATTGTGAAAATCGCGCAGCTAATTGTTAACGCTAAGTACCATTCCGGTGACCAAAGGTTTTTCGTCTACATCGACCTGGAGAAAGAGAAGATCTTCGGCAATTTTTCAGAAGAAGATTTTATTAAGGCAAGTAACACTTTTATCAATCAACACAGGAAAGAGTGTCTTGATGGCATAGTATTTTCTTTTACCGACAAGCCGCAATTTCAGCATTACGAAAAGGCGCGTTATGAGTGGATCAATGAGAATAAAAGGTTGATCGCATGACGAGAAAAAGTATCAAGATCTCTGAAGCTAGTGAACTTGTAGGTCTAGACAAACAAATAAAAAACTTTTGCTTTTTTATATGGCTTAGAAAATTAATTATTCAAAAATACAGACTTAGTATTCCTGACTTGATGAGAGGGAAAAAATATAATATGGTAGAGGCCCGTATGATAATTTTTTATTTACTTAAAAAACACACTTCATATAATTATCGAGACGTAGCCGTGCTATTTGATATCAAAAACCACAGCCTGATTCACAGGTCTGTTAAAAGAATTGAAGGCTTTATTCTGGCCAATAGGAAAAGGAATATTCTATCAGTAATTTCTTATTTTGAGGCCTCTAAGTATGCTTTGACCTAGGTCACCTTAAAACCAATAAAGTCATCTTAAAAAGAAATTACTCGCCGATGATAGCGCGAAAAGTAGTAATTATAGTTCTACGGTAATCTTATTTAGTGCTGTATTGATTTTATTAATTACCCTATGTACAGGGCCTAAAATCAGAGTAAGGGTAGATGAGATCCCTCCTAGAATACCGAGTAAAGATTGTAGAATGAATTAAAATAAGTTTAGGATAGTTTTATTGAGGGTTTAAATAAAAAAGCTTAAACCTTGAGTTCTATTTCATTTTTACTTTTTAATCCGCATGGTGACGAAAAGGACGTTGTTTTTTAGAAGCGTCTGTAAAAAAAAGCCGTTCGCTGAATCATTTTAGAGGCTACAAAAGCCCTCACGGAGCAAAAAGTAAATTGTCAATTATTTTTTTGTTATGTCTAACAACCATATTGCCATGTTTCATTTAATCCAGCGATCGTTTTATAGCGGCACCTAACATGACCATACCCTCAATTAAAATGCAAATCATACTTCTGCTTTATCAGGGCCGATCCTCTCTATTGCCAAATTTCTTGAGATATTAATCATCCATATAAACAGAGTTCCTTTATCTCTTTCATAATCCTTAATGTTGTGCCAAACTCTAACTAAACATTTTTCTAAAACTTCCTCTGCTAAATCCTCCCTTCTAACAATCCTGAGAATTACTCCATATAATGCCGGTGAATATTTATCATACAGATATTCTAAAGCCATTCGATCTTTTCGGCATAGGAGAATAATTAATTCGTCTTCGTTAAAAGAATTACTATTTATAGTTCTCAATAAGTTTAAGTAAAGCTCGTTGAAGGTCAATGACTAGATCTAGGGTAAAAACAGCCTATCTAAGTTTTGTTAATTTCTTCAGTATTAGATAGAAATCTTTATACTGTTAATACCTTTTTTGGGTTGCCTGTGGCCGATGCTGATCTAGGAAAGGGCTCCCATCAAATTGTGAGATTAAATGAGGTTTTCGAAGGATTTTGAAGACGGTGAACTACATTTTCTTACTAAGTCCCGCATTAAATTTAACCTTCTTCGGATAGATAGTGTAAATATCTGTAAAAAGGTTTATTACAAAACCTATTAGCATTAAAGAATTTGCCTAATTTTAGAGAAGTAATTAGTGTTATGTAAACCGCCATAAATAACAGCTAATTCCTAAGATAAACTCTAAATGTGGTTCCAATATTTTCCTCAGTCTCAAACTCTATTTTTCCACCAGAATTATCAACGATTCGTTTCACTATATATAAACCTACACCCGAACCTTCAATATTGTGATGGAAACGCTTAAACATTCCAAAAACGTTATCTTTTTTACGATCTGGTATTCCAAGTCCATTATCTTTAACCGTTATCAGAATAAAATTTTCTCTTTTTTCGGTTGAAAAATATACCGCAGGGTTTCTTGAGGGATGGCTATACTTAAAAGCGTTACTCAACAAGTTATAAATTATACTTCTAAGGTTTTTCTTCGAAAATTTTATGGACGGTTCTTTAATGTCGATTATCAACTTTCCATTCTCTTTACTAATCAGGTCGCGAATATCAAACCGAATTTCATCTACTAATTGGTTGAGGTCAATTGACTCAAAGTCTTCGGTTATTTCTTTTTGTATTTTTGTTATATCTGAGAGATCCCTTATTGTCTCCTTGAATCTTTCAATCGACAGTTTGATAAAGCCTAGCATCTGATTTACTTCTTCACTTTTCTCGCTCAGTAGTTCGGACATCGCACCAACCAGTCCTTCAATGTTGTTGATGGGGGCCTTTAGGTCGTGAGAGGCGGCGTATACGAAATTATCCAAATCCGTATTTATTTTTCTCAGGTTCTCATTGGTGATTGTAAGTTCATCCTTCGCGGCTGAAAGCTCCCGTGTGCGTTCTTCCACTCTTTTTTCAAGTTCGCTATTGATTTCTTGTATTTTACGATGTGCCACCTGAAGCTCGTTTAATGCTGTCTTCAATGTCGTAACATCAATGAAAGATATAACTACACCATTGATGCTTTTATCCTGCCTGATGTATGGAAAGATTTTCATCTGATACCATTTACCATTCAAATTTTCAACTTCTTTATTTATGACTGTTGCATCACTGACACAGACCCTGACATCGTTTATTAACAAAGGATATTTGATGTTATTAGAGATGTGGGTGATTGGACGACCAATGTCAGCGTCTATCAAATTAACATGATCCTGGGCGGCAGGAGTGAACTTTCTAATGATAAGATCATTGTCTACAAATACCTGGGCGATATATGTACTTCTGAAATAATTATTTAAATCATCATTTAATTCTACAAGTTCTTTGATTTTAATTTGATGTTCTGCGTTCACTGTGTGCAACTCTTCATTCAAAGATTGGAGTTCTTCATTAGTACTTTGCAGCTCTTCGTTAGCTGACAGAAGCTCCTCATTGGTTGATTGCAATTCTTCATTTGAGGCCTCAAGCTGTTCGACAGCCGCCTGGAGATTTTGCTTGGTATTTAACAGTTCCAGTTCCAGATCTTCGATCCTTTCATGAAGGGTAGCATTTTTATCAAAAGGTACTTCATTGAAATGCCTTTTGTCCTTAACAGTGTTCTCTTCTGTTAAAACCACTAGAAAGAATTTTCTTTTATATTGATTTCTTTCAAAAATGGTTTCACATCAATATTAACCGTTCGAATTTGGCCGCTATAGCTAGCTTTGATTCCCAACATGGTAGCCTTTTCATTGTCCTTGGCTGCGCGTCGCAATGTGGTACCAAGGGCAATGGACAATTCTTCCGGGAGCATCTTCAATATATTAAAGTGTAGTCTCCTGGCGGGTAAGGAAATAAAATCTTTATAATTACCAGCAGCCTCTATCAACTCATAATTTTCGTCTATGAAGATGGCCCCGTATTCATACTTATCGGCCAAAAATTCACAAATAATGTTAGTATAGTTTTTATCAAGAAGGTTAGATGATCTAGAGTAAAGTGGAGTACCGGCACGAACATTTAACTTTGAGATATTTTCAAAATTCATTGTTCTTGCAGGAGAAATATTTTAAAAAATATTCCATTTTTTGCTGACAACTTCTAGGGAATCTTTAATAATCTCAGCACTCTCACTTGGGCCAAGAAATAAGTACCCATTCAAATTCAATGCGAAATGGAGAATGCCGAGGGTCTTTCTTTGAAGCTCAGAATTGAAATAAATAAGCACGTTTCGGCAGCTCAATAAATCTATCTTATTATAGGGAGGGTTTGTTGCTACGTCCTGCTGAGCGAAGACAACCATTTTTCTGATTTCAACAGTAACCTTATACTTGCTCCCTTCTTTTGTAAAGTAGCTCTCTAACCTATCCTTGGATAGATGGAGAACAGAGCCCTCTGCATAGCAACCTTTGGAGGCATACTCGACAGCTTCTTTATCAATGTCTGTTGCAAATATCTTTACATCGTAAACTTGTTTAGTCTTTTTGAGATATTCGTGCACAAGGATAGCGAAAGAGTAGGCCTCCTCGCCAGTGCTGCATCCTACCACCCAGAATTTAACAGGATCTTTAAAAGATTTATTTTTAAAGATTTCAGGGATTATGCTGTGTTCTATCTGATGAAAGGCCTCATTGTCACGGAAAAATTTTGTTATATTAATCAAAAATTCATTAGCTAAATGTTCCGTTTCCTCACTGTTAGCTTTTAAAAGTTTACAATACTGATCCAAGGTCTTCAAATTGTTTACGCCCATCCTTCTAATGATTCGCCTTGTAATGGTAGGGCGTTTATAGGCGGTAAAATCTATTCCCCTGGATGCCTTAACATGGTAAAGAATCTCATCAAGAACCTCTATGTCATCTTGGCTCGCAAAATTACCACTCTCAATTAAATTTTTAAGATAGTTATCCTCCTGAATAAAGTTGTGTATTGCGCCATAAACTAACTGAGGAGGCAGAATATAGTCGGCCTTGCCGGATCCAATAGCACTAAGTGGCATACCATCAAATTTCGCCGACATTGGCTCCTGAATTATTGTAAGACCGCCAAATTTCTTAATCTCTTCTATTCCCTTCGTTCCATCAGTCCCTGTCCCTGATAAAATAATTGCTACAGCCTTTTCTTTATACTGGTGTGCCAATGAGGTTAAAAAAATATCAATTGAAGTATTTGGTGAATGATAAGTAGGAATTTTATCTAGAAGTTTAATTTTATGATTGTCGACAACGATGTATTTTTTGATAGGTATTATATAAACGTTATCAGGTATTATTGTCGCATCTTCTTCGGCGACCTGAACATTCATTTGCGTACACCGCGAAAGCAGTTCGGGCATCAAAGATTTATAATCTGGAGAAAGGTGGAGTACTACAATAAATGACAAACCAGTGTCAGAAGGGATGGAACTAAGTAGTTGTTGCAAGGCCTCAAGACCACCTGCTGATGCGCCTATGCCGACAACATAATGTTTACTTTGTCTTTCAAACGAATAGTTTAAATTTAGTCCACCCTTTAGATCTGGCGTATCCATAGCAATCAATCATTTAAAACACTAATCAAATTTATTTAAATTCTTTCTTTTTAGAAATTCCTAACTCCAGATAATCATACAGTACTTGTAACGTAATTGCAGTACTTGCGCTTCGCTGCTTTCAAGTTCTGCATGACACATTCGTAGCTTTGTCTTTCGATCGGATTTTTCAAGCACTCAACATCCCAATTTTGGAGAATATCTTCACAGATCTTGACATAATGAGCCGCTAATTCAGAGTCCTTTTTTTCCAAATGATCTGCATACTCGAGCAAGTCACAGACATATTCTTTAAGCTCCCGACATCGGGGACTGGCCTTACAATCGTCATGGCATACAGCAGCGAGACAGCGACAAAGGTGCGCACAATCTAAAAGGTTTGTCATTTCCATAACAACTTCAATTTTTCTCGAAAAACAAAAAACTGGAATTTTCTGGTTCAAAAAATTCAATATTTTGGAAACAAAACCAACATTTGAGTGTGTTTTATAACAAAAATTCAAAGCATGTTTAACTAAAACTTGATGGGTATGAAAACAAGATTTTTAATTCCGTTCATGTTTGCATCTACGGTTGCTCTTGGTCAAAACCAAACTTCCAATGGGACCTGTGAAGTTAAGCCTCCCTACAGCAGGGAATACTATTGCGGGAAAAGAGGTGAGTCACAGCCTATGAACAATTTGTGGTTTAGTCCATCAACAACCTGGGCCTGGAAGCAAAGCCCTGTGCTTAAGCCAGCGGATAGCAATAGCTTATCAGCAACCAAAGAAAGACGAAACCACGGTAAAAGGTTTAAAGAGCTGTTTAATTTTGATTGGCGTAGGAATAAGAATTGTGACGGAAAGAGCTGTTGATTTTTGTCACATGACTGGCAGATAAAATGGCAGTTCAGTGTAAAAGTGTCACACAAAGATTTATGATTACGGTTGGCACAAAAATTGTTTAATTTTTAATGTAACAAGAATTTAAATATAAAAAAAGGAGGTTTTTATGTCACTCATTAAATGGAAAAATAACAAAGGAATTGAGAAACCAATTTCTAGTTTAATTGATTCGTTCTTTGGTCGTGATATTAATGATTTTCTTACTGATTGGGCTGGAACTCAGCCTGCGGTGAACTTGTTCGAAACGAAGGACGATTATCGTGTAGAGGTAGCAGTACCAGGCATGTCAAAAGAAGATTTCAATGTGAAATTGGAGGAAGATTACCTGATTGTGACTGGTAAGAAAGAAGAAGACAAGGAGGAGAAAGATAAGAACTACATGAGGAAGGAATTTAGCTATTCTTCTTTCGAGCGATCTTTCTATTTACCATCAAAAATGGTAGATCACGAAAAGATCGAAGCTCACTATAATGATGGAATTTTGCTCGTCACAGTTCCAAAGAAAGAAGAAGCAAAGAAAGAGCAAACCGCTCGACAGATTGCAATCTCTTAATAAAAAAGGGCCGTTAATGGCCCTTTTTTATTTCTACTCTCAGAATGGTTGACGATATAAAGAATAAATAGGCCGTAAATACAAAATACCGTTTTTTTCCTGAGATTAAGGGAATTGCGATAGGGGTAGGGAAGTTTAACCTCAATGGATCAAGAAGAGACAGGCTTCTAACTCTTATATTATGTAAACGGTTTGCGCAATTTCCCTCATGCCTTTTTTTATTTAGAGATGAGTCTATCAGCATTGAATTAATCGCTTTTATTTTCTCTGAGTATCCAATTTTATTTTGCATATTGAATGAATGCTGAAAAGACGAATAACCAAATTCTTTTATATATAATTCATATAATCATTTACTAACGGTATTAAATATTATGTATAGTAACTAGATGCACACATAGATTTCCACAAAGTATTGTTATAGCCACTGTTAATTGTGCTCCCACCTTACTTTCCTATTCAAAAGGTGATATGTTTTTTAGGCATTTTTTAAACAAAATTTGACAATATAAATTTATCGTTAGTAATAGAAAGTATGAAGAAGTATAAAAAGTATCAATAATGCTTTTAGACAAAAGAATACCTGCCCGTTATATTTTTGGTAAGGTAAAGTGGGAATTATTTTATACTCTTGTGATCGGCTTGCTTGTGTATTATATAACACATAGATTCCGCAGTGTAATTCCTGAACTTCCTATTGCGATCCCTACATTCCTTGGAACTGCTATATCAGTAATTCTGTCGTTTAAGTTAGGCCAATCTTACGACAGGTGGTGGGAAGCAAGGAAGGTGTGGGGGAGTATAGTGAATGACAGCAGAACCTTTATTTTACAGCTTCAGTCATTTGTTACAGACAAGAAAGCTATCAAGGTTATGGCCTACAGGCATATCGGATGGTGTTATAGCCTAGGGCAAACTTTAAGAAATCTAAACCCTTTAGAAAAATTAGATAAGTATCTTTCTAAGGATGACCTTGAAATGTTGAAAGTTCATAGCAATAAGCCTCTAGGCATTTTACAGCTCAATACTTTAGATCTACTTGAACTAAGAAGGAGGGAAGATCTTGAGTTATTTAGTCACATTCAAATAAACAACACCATGGTCAATTTTTCGAACCAGATGGGAATGGCTGAAAGGATTAAGAACACCGTTTTTCCTGTGACATACAGGTACTTTCTCCACATGTTCATTTATTTATTTGTCATTACACTTTCTGTGTCTTTACGAGGTGTACAGAGTTATTTTGAGATTCCCCTTCTTCTGGTCATTTCTATGGCTTTTTTTCTCCTTGAAAAAACGGCTACACGCTTGCAAGACCCATTCAGCAATTTACCGACAGATACTGCAATGACAGCCATAGCAACTACGATAGAGATTAATATAAAACAGTTGCTTAATGATACAGATGTACCTTTGCCTTATAAACCAGAATCCTATTATATTTTATAAACTTAACCATTATGAGGACCCTATCTAAAGAAATACAAAGCTCACTTACGCCTGAACAAGCGCTTCAGATCTTAAAAGATGGAAACGCCAGATTTATGAAC
>DASVUU010000444.1:0-10265 GCA_036386935.1 Cytophagaceae bacterium
TAGAAAGCCAGTGACATTCACACTATTACTTGCAATAGGATCATTGATACTCCTCGGCACGGAACCTAGTGCTGCATGATGGTGGATTACATCAATATTTGAAGTTGCACTAAGGCATGCATCTAGGTCTCGGATGTCTCCTTCAACAAACTCAAAATTCGGATGGGATAAGAATTGCGAAATATTTTTCTTATATCCCGTTGCAAGATTATCTAATACTCGGACCTTCTCTGCACCATTGAGCAATAAATATTCTACCAAATTTGACCCGATAAATCCAGCCCCTCCAGTCACTAGAAAAGAACGTGAGGATATTTGATTAAGATCGATTTGGCTGTTCATCTATGGTAACTTAAAATATATTATCTCGAATACTGGGTGTCGTAATATTTTTGATAGGTTCCCGACGTTACGTTATCTAACCATTCAGAGTTTGTCAAATACCAATCTACAGTTTTGTCTAGACCTTCTGCAAATTGAAGGGAAGGTTCCCAGCCCAAATCCCTTTTGATCTTGGATGCATCTATTGCATACCTGAAGTCGTGACCAGCTCTATCTTGTACATAAGTAATCAATTTTGCCGATTCTCCTTCCTTACGGTTCAGTTTCTTATCCATGATTTCACAAAGCAACTTAATCAAGTCAATATTGGTCCACTCGTTGTGCCCTCCTATGTTATAAGTTTCCCCTACCTTACCTTTATGATAAATTGTATCAATGGCGCGAGCATGATCTACTACATATAGCCAATCCCTTATGTTTTCGCCTTTACCGTAAACTGGTAGTGATTTTTTGTTTTTTATATTGTTAATAAACAAAGGGATCAATTTTTCAGGAAACTGATTAGGCCCGTAATTATTAGAGCAGTTAGAAATTACAACAGGGATTTTATAGGTATTGTAATATGCTCTTACGAAATTATCAGACCCCGCTTTGGAAGCGGAATAAGGCGACTGGGGATCATAAGAAGTTTCTTCCGTAAAAAAACTGTCGTCATGTAGAGAACCATATACTTCATCTGTAGAAACATGGTAGAAAAGTTTATCTGCAAAATTATCTTTCCAGTGTGCCTTTGCCACATTTAATAGGACTACAGTACCAACGATATTAGTATAAATAAAATCCATGGGGTGGGTGATAGACCTGTCTACATGGCTTTCAGCGGCAAGATGAATGACACTATCAAAATCATGTTCTTTGAAGATCCCTTCTATATATGCTGCGTCGGTAATATCACCCTTTAAGAAGGTGTAATTAGGTGCATTCTCAATGTCTGTAAGATTAGCCAAATTTCCAGCGTACGTTAGCTTATCTAGATTGTAAATGTTGTATTGTGGATATTTATTTACAAATAGCCTCACTACGTGAGAGCCAATAAATCCTGCTCCGCCTGTGATTAAAATTCTTTTTGACATGTTTTCTAGAGTTATAAGCTCCAATATTTATGAGTAATAATTTTATTTCTAAACACCCCTTTTATATCTATAAAGACACTATGGGTCTCCATAAATTCTTGGAAAAAGTTGGGCGCTAACGATAGATATTCTTTGTGTGGTACGGCTAATATTATAGCGTCATATTTTCCAGAAGGTTCCTCTTTCAAATAGTAGCCGTACTCATGAGAAAATTCTTCTATGGAAGCCTGAGGATCGATGACGTCGACACTAATTTTAAAATTATCTAATTCAGCGATGATGTCAACAACTTTGGAGTTTCTAATATCTTCGACATTTTCTTTGAATGTACATCCCATTACCAACACTCTACATTGACTGATTTTTTTATCAGCCTCTATTAAAAACTGCAATGTTTTTTTGGCAATGTAGCCACCCATATAGTCATTGATGTATCGACCACTCAGGATGACATTTGGATTGTAGCCAAGCTGCTTTGCCTTATAGGTAAGATAATAAGGATCAATGCCTATACAATGCCCTCCGACAAGTCCCGGAGAAAACTTCAAAAAATTCCATTTAGTACCTGCAGCTTCGAGGACTTCATAAGTATTGATATGGAGTTTATCACATATGATAGACAATTCATTCATCAATGCGATATTGAGATCCCTTTGAGTATTTTCAATTATTTTAGCAGCTTCAGCAACCTTTATCGAGGAGGCACTGTGGATGCCAGCTTTTACAGCAATCCCATACACCATTCCAATTTCCTGCAAGGCAATTTCATCACTTCCAGAAACTACTTTTATGAGTTTTTCTAAGGTATGCTCTTTATCTCCTGGGTTAATTCTCTCGGGCGAATAACCTACTTTAAATTCTGCGTTGAGTTTTAATCCCGATTTCTTTTCTAGAATTGGGATACAATCTTCCTCTGTACACCCGGGGTAGACAGTCGACTCATAGACAACATAATCCCCAGCTTTCAAGACGCTTCCAACAGTTTCAGATGCCAACCTTAATGGTTTAAGATCTGGCATATTATAAATATCTAACGGTGTCGGAACGGCTATAATAAAAAATGTAGCTTTTTTAAGAACCTCCGGAGAATTTGTGAATTCAATATCTGTCCCTTCAAATCCGGCACTATCAACTTCCCCGCTAGGATCTATCCCCTGTTGCATAAGAGCGACTCTCTCTGCATTTATGTCAAACCCAATCACTCTTATAGTTCTGGCGAAAGTCAAAGCAATTGGCAAGCCCACATACCCCAAGCCAATCACGGCAAGGATTGCATCTTTGGATTTAACCTTAGCGGAAATTGAGAAATCCATTAAACGACTCGTGTGACTATATCTTCCTTTATCGTATACTGCTGTTGGCTCTCCGGGCAAACTGCAATTCGATTTTCATCAAATTCAAGCTTGTGACCGAGTTCGCTCATCCATCCTTTCTGAACGCCTGGATTGCCAAATACCAAAGCATAGGCTGGAACATCCTTAGTTACCACGCAGCCCGCGCCTACAAAGGAAAATTCTCCAATTGTGATTCCACAAATTACAGTAGCGTTGGCACCAATCGTCGCTCCTCTTTTTACTAGAGTCTTTACAAACTGCCCCCTGCGTGAAACATTGCTTCTAGGATTAAGAATATTTGTGAAGACTGCAGATGGTCCAATGAACACCTCGTCTTCGATAGTTACACCAGTATAGATAGATACGTTGTTTTGAATCTTTACAGAGTTTCCAATTTTCACCTCTGGAGAGATTACCACATTTTGTCCGATATTACATCTAGAACCAATTTGGCTCTTTGACATAACATGTGAAAAATGCCATATATAGGTACCTGTGCCTATGTCACATTGGTCATCAATGACTACAGATGGATGCGCGTAAAATGATTTTTGAGGTTCCAGTGTTGATATTATTTTAGTAAAATTCTTTGGGTACTATTTCTTTTTCAGGAAGAGATTTGAAATATTCATAAGTGATTTTCAAACCCTCACTTCTTGAAACTTTCGGTTCCCATCCCAAGATCTCCCGAGCTCTCGTAATATCTGGCCTCCGTTGCTTAGGATCATCTGTAGGCAATGGTTTATATATTATCTTTTGATCTGTACCGGTTAGTTTAATAATCTCTTCCGCAAATTCTTTGATCGTGATTTCATCAGGATTGCCAATGTTTACAGGATTTACATAATCACTCATGAGTAATCTGTATATGCCTTCTACCAGGTCGTCAACATAACAAAACGACCGTGTTTGAGAACCATCTCCAAAAACGGTGATGTCTTCTCCTCTTAATGCTTGTCCTACGAATGCCGGCAATGCTCTGCCATCATTCAGTCTCATTCTTGGGCCATAAGTATTAAATATTCTTATGATACGTGTTTCAAGTTTATGGAAAGTATGATAGGCCATTGTTATAGCCTCCTGAAAACGTTTAGCCTCGTCGTATACTCCACGGGGACCTATAGGGTTTACATTTCCCCAATAATCTTCATTTTGAGGATGCACAACTGGATCGCCATAGACTTCGGAAGTCGACGCAACAAGAATCCTAGCCTTCTTGGACTTTGCTAACCCTAGAAGATTATGAGTACCTAGAGAACCCACTTTCAAAGTTTGGATTGGTATCTTTAAATAATCTATCGGGCTGGCTGGTGAGGCAAAATGCAGTATGTAGTGGAGTTCTCCAGGAATATGAACATACTTAGACACATCACAATTGTAGAATTCAAAATCTTGTAGATGGAAAAGATGCTCAATATTCTTAAGACTTCCCGTGATTAGATTATCCATAGCTATTACATGGAAACCTTCTTTTATAAATCTATCACAAAGGTGTGATCCCAAAAATCCTGCACCACCTGTGACCAGCACTCTTTTTTTAGAAGAACTATTATTCATTAAGCGTTTTATTTAAAAATATTATAATTAGTCGATAGTAACTTTTGATCTGCCAATAGACTCATAATGAAATCCGAGCTCTTTCATCATGTCTAGTTTAAACATGTTTCTCCCGTCAAATATTACCTTATTATTCATTAGATCATTCAACTTCTTAAAGTCTGGAGAACGGAATTCTGCCCATTCTGTTACAATGATCAAGGCATCAGCGTCGGTGACAGTTTCATAGATACTTTCGGCATACTCAATCTTTTTTCCAAGCAATTCCTTTATATTTTCCATTGCTTCAGGGTCAAATGCAGAAATTTTCGCCCCACCTTTAATTAGTTCATCGATGATATATAAAGCAGGCGCCTCACGTATATCGTCCGTGTTTGGTTTGAACGCTAACCCCCAAATGGCAATTTTCTTGCCTTTTAAATTATTGTGAAAATAAGACTTAATTCTCGGCAAAAGAATTGTCTTTTGTTTATGATTTACATCCATGACCGCTTTCAGAATCTTAAAGTCGTAAGAATTGTCTTCTGCCGTTTTTGCTAACGCTTGCACGTCTTTGGGAAAGCAACTACCACCATAACCTATTCCAGCAAAAAGAAATCTATTTCCAATCCTAGCATCTGTTCCAATCCCAATTCTTACTTTATCGACGTCAGCGCCTATAAGCTCACTGAGATTCGCCATTTCATTCATGAAGGTTATCTTCATGGCTAGAAATGCATTTGCAGCGTATTTTGTCAATTCTGCAGATTTTTCATCCATAAAAATGATTGGATTTCCCTGCATCACAAACGGGGCGTAAAGCTTTTCCATTACTTTGCGTGCCTTTTCTGAGGAGGTTCCTATCACTACTCTGTCAGGTTTCATGAAGTCATCCACCGCAACACCCTCTCTCAGAAACTCAGGATTTGAAACGACGTCGAAATCTACCACACAGTTTAGCGCAATCTTCTGTCTTACTTTCTCCGCGGTACCCACTGGCACCGTGCTTTTATCTACAACTACAACATAAGAGGATAAAAGAGGTCCTAGTTGTTCAGCTACTTTTAGTATAAAACTTAAGTCAGCAGAGCCATCAGCCCCCGGAGGAGTCGGCAAGGCCAAAAATATTATTTCTGCATCTTTTATTCCCTCCTTTAACTGGGTCGTGAATTCCAACCTTTTCTCTTCTATGTTTCTCTGGAAAAGGATGTCGAGCCCTGGTTCAAAAATAGGCATGATACCTTTTTTCAGCTTTTTTACTTTGGCCTCATCTATATCGACACAGGTAACAAAATTTCCAGTTTCGGCAAAACAGGTACCAGTAACTAAACCTACATATCCGGTTCCAATAACAGCAATTTTCATTTATAGAATTTTAAAAGGTATTTGAAAGCAAAATTTTTATAAAATAATTGTCAATTATCCTAAAATGCAAATTTGAAGGTTTAGAATAATGAGTATTTAAGGCAATATTAATTATTTGGCTGCTAATGATGGTAATTATAAGGATGGAAATTGACTTTATTTTAAAAATAAGAATTTAAGCGATCGCAGTGGTGTTTTTCCGGTAACAATAAAATATTAGCTTCGTTAACCTTATTAAAATTTTTTATGGAATTTGATTACAATGAAAACCAAAAGATGATTACCCAAATGGTAAAAGACTTTGGTGCCAAACATATAAAGCCTAAAATGTCAGAATGGGATGAATCTCAAGAATTCCCGATTGAAGTATTTAAAAAGCTGGGCGAGCTCGGGTTAATGGGAGTCTTAGTACCTCAAGAATATGGCGGATCTGGATTTGGTTATTTTGAATATGTAACCGCGATAAAAGAATTATCGAAAATTGATGGATCGATTGGACTTTCAATGGCTGCTCATAATTCGCTTTGTACAGGTCATATATTAAACTTTGGAGACCATGGCCAAAAGTCCAAATGGCTTCCTAAGCTAGCCTCTGCCGAATGGATAGGCGCATGGGGCCTTACAGAACCAAATACAGGTTCTGATGCGGGAAATATGAAGACAGTTGCAGTACAAGATGGCGACTATTGGGTGATCAATGGAGCAAAAAACTTCATCACTCATGGCAAATCAGGTAATGTAGCAGTGGTCATCGTTCGTACAGGCGAATCAGGAGCATCTAATAATAAAACAGCATTTGTTATTGAGAAAGGAACCGCTGGGTTTACTCACGGAAGGAAAGAAAACAAGCTGGGAATGCGGGCCTCAGAAACAACCGAACTTATCTTTGACAATTGTAGAGTTCATAAAGATAACATGTTAGGAGAGGTGGGAGATGGCTTTCATCAAGCTATGAAGATTTTGGATGGCGGGAGGATTTCAATAGCCGCCTTAAGCCTAGGTATAGCTGAAGGAGCATTTGAGGCCGCGCTTGCTTATTCCCAAGAGAGGTACCAATTTAATAAACCAATATCTGCCAACCAGGGAATCTCATTTAAACTAGCTGAAATGGCTACTGATATCGAAGCAGCCAACCTTCTAACCTTTAGAGCAGCTGATTTGAAGAACAATGGGAAAAGTGTGACAAAAGAATCAGCGATGGCTAAATATTTTGCTTCAGAGGTCGCAGTAAAAGTTGCAAATGATGCAGTGCAAATATTTGGGGGATACGGGTATACCAAGGATTATCCTGTAGAAAAATTCTATCGTGATTCGAAATTATGCACGATCGGAGAGGGGACTTCTGAGATTCAGAAGATAGTTATTGCAAAGTCTATAATAAATAATAGTTAAACTATTTGTAAATAAATATAAGTTCACTAAATTTGCAACCCTTAAAAAGCATAAAATCGTAGCATGATCATAATTAACATCAAGGACAACGAGTCAGTAGACAAAGCTCTTAAAAGATTCAAAAAGAAGTTTGAGCGTACAGGAGTTCTTAAAGAACTAAGAGCTAGAAGTTATTTCGAAAAACCGTCTATCACTAGAAGAAGTGAAAAAATACGAGCAGCATACAGACAAAAGATGTTTGCTACTGAAAACTATTAATTAGTTTTTTATTTATATATTATTTCTTAAGTTAGGATATCAATAGACATTGATATCCTTGCTTATGGAAGCATTTTTTAAATACATACAGTACCAGAAGCGTTACAGCCCTCATACGCTTATTTCTTATAAAACAGATTTATTACAATTTCATGAATTTTTAACCACTACCTATAGCATTGATAATGCTGAGGAAGCAACTTATCCTATAATTCGGTCGTGGATAATGGAGTTGGCAGAGAAAGAGCTTGGCTCAAAGACTATCAACCGTAAAATAGCATCTGTACGAGCGTTTTACAAGTTTCTTCAACGTGAAAATAGGATTGCTGAAAACCCTACCCTTAGGATAATTGCACCCAAGATAAGAAAGAAGCTCCCTCAATTTGTAGTAGAAAACGAAATGGAGGTTCTACTGGATAGGATACCATTTACCGAGGATTTTGCAGGTCTTAGAGATAAACTAGTTTTGGATATTCTTTATAGCTCTGGAATAAGATTAGCGGAATTGATTAATTTAAAAGAGTCCGACATCAATAATTATAGTCAGACCATCAGTGTTTTAGGAAAGGGTAGTAAGCAAAGAGTAATTCCTATAAACAAAAACCTACTCCATAGCATTGATAATTATATGAGGGTTAAGAAAAGTGTTACGGATCCTGGCAACTTCAACCAATACCTAATCGTTACAGATAAAGGGGATAAAGCCTATCCTATTTTTATTTATCGACTTGTGAAAAGATATTTGAATTATGTAGTTTCTCCTGACCAGAAAAGTCCTCACATTCTCAGACATTCATTTGCAACCCATTTATTGAATAATGGAGCTGATTTGAATGCAATTAAAACTTTGCTAGGACATAGCAGCTTAGCAGCTACACAGGTTTATACTCATAATTCAATTGAAAAATTGAAATCAATATTTGATCAAGCACATCCAAAATCATAGTTAACTTAAACGATATAGAATATGAAACTTCAAATGCAATCCATTCATTTTGACGCCGACAAAAGACTTCTAGATTTTATACAAAAGAAGTTGGATAAATTAGAGACTTTCTTTGATAGGATCATAGATGGGGAGGTTTTTCTAAGAGTAGAGAACGAAGGGAAGGAAAATAAGCATGTTCATATCAAGCTCAATCTCCCAGGTACGACGGTTATGACTAAGGAAGTCGGAACAACCTTCGAAGAGGCTGTAGATTTGGCTTACGATACTCTAAAAAGGCAACTAAGTAAGCAGAAAGAAAAGCAAACTGCACATTAAAAAAAAATGGCTCCTTCGGGAGCCATTTCTTTTTATAATGAAAATGCTTTTTTCACAGTATCGATGTAATCTAACTTTTCCCAAGTGAAAAATTCTACTTCCTTAACTACGCGTTTTCTAGTTTCCTCTTTTCCGTTAGAATCCTCTTTGACCATTACATAGGAAAGTTCTACGTTTTTCTTGAAAGGCTCTCTACCCATGTGACCATAAGCCGCTGTTTCGGAGAAAATAGGATTTTTAAGTCCAAATCTTTCTACAATGGCCTTCGGCCTCATGTCAAAAATACCTGAAACTTTTTCAGCAATTTCTCCATCCTTTAATTGCAACTTAGAAGTGCCATACGTATTGATGGTTAGTGAAACTGGTTTTGCCACCCCAATCGCATAGGCTACCTGCACCAATATCTCGTCAGCAACTCCCGCGGCTACAAGATTTTTTGCAATATGCCTTGCCGCATAAGCTGCGCTTCTATCAACTTTAGATGGATCTTTCCCAGAAAAAGCACCACCGCCGTGAGCACCTTTCCCTCCATAAGTATCTACAATAATTTTTCTTCCAGTAAGTCCAGAATCGCCGTGTGGACCACCGATCACAAACTTTCCAGTTGGGTTCACATGAAAAATTGTATTGCTGTCGATCAGATTTGCTGGAATTACTGTAGGAATGATATGTTTTAAAACATCACTCTTGATGGTAGCCAACATCTGGCTTTCTTCAGCAAAATCGTCGTGTTGTGTGGAAACGACGATGGTATGTACTCTTTGGGGAGTGCCATTGTCATTATATTCAATCGTTACTTGTGATTTCGTATCTGGTCTTAAGTAAGTCATCATTTTCCCCTCTTTCCTCACTTCGGCCATTTTCTTCACGATGCGATGAGAAAAAGCCAAAGCCATTGGCATATACTCTGGAGTTTCTCTGGTTGCATAACCAAACATCATTCCCTGGTCACCCGCACCTTGGTCTTTGTCTAATCCCTTTCCTTCGTCAACACCTTGTGCAATGTCTGGCGATTGCTGGTGAAGAGCGGTAAGAATACCACAGGAATCCGACTCAAACATATATTCAGCCTTCGTATAGCCAATCTTCTTTATCGTATTTCTAACAATTTGTTGGATGTCCACATATGCTTTTGTTGTTACCTCACCAGCAACTACTGTCAATCCTGTAGTAACGAGGGTTTCACAAGCAACTCGTGAATCGGGATCTTGCGTGAGCATGGCATCAAGCACCGCATCAGAAATTTGGTCGGCGACTTTATCAGGGTGTCCTTCAGAAACAGACTCCGATGTAAATAAGTAAGGCATATGATGTGGATTAGATATTGGGTTATTTGAAAACTAAAAATCAAAATTAAATTAAATGTTAATAAAATGAAATAATGAATACTTTATTAGTGAGATTATATTAAGCCCTCTATCATTCACTTATTTATTAGAAAAATAGCAGGTTTTTTGTGAATGTCGGGTAAAGATTTTCTCCAGTCTCTAATGGTTTTAGTCTGAATCAATTCGTCGCTACCTGTGATATCGGCTGCTATACATAATAAAGTATCATTCCCACATACCTCAACAATCTCCTGGATCATTGATTGATTCCTATACGGTGTTTCCATAAAGATTTGGGTCCTTTGTGACTTGATCGCATCAGCCTCCAAGACTTTTAGCATTTTCACTTTCAACCCTTTCTCAATAGGCAAAT
>DASVUU010000445.1:0-5207 GCA_036386935.1 Cytophagaceae bacterium
TAAAGTTTGAACTTTGAAAATACTTTCTTTGAATCTTTTTCCAGAAAGTCCAATTCTCCAGAGACCATTTCCCAAGAATTTTTTCTGTCTGCTTCAATCAATAATTTATAAAAAACCAATTGTCGCCAATAATCTCCCCCCAGAGGTTCCTTTTCATTTGGGGGATTTATTTTCTTTTTTCCGTTGTCCGGCTTTCCTGTTTTATAGTCGACTACATTTATCTTGTTGCCATCAAACTCTATCTTATCCAACTCACCAGTTACCGGAACCCCATTTATCTCAGCGTTGATAACACGGTAAGAAAGCTTGACAGCTTTTTCCCAAGTTGCAATATAATTATTATAAAAGTCTGGCAATAACTCCTGAGCATATTCAACTCGTCTGTCGTATTCTTTTTTTGTGAAGTGTGAATGGAAACGTCTCATTCCCATCTTGAAATATTCAAAAAAATGGTCAATTGAAGGAAAGCTTTTATCAGGACTTTCTACCATATTCCTAAAAAGTTCATTCATGGCAAAGTGCATTGCATTTCCAAAGCCCATCGTCTCATTTCTCGCCGTTGGAACTTTAACAATATTTTCGAAATAAAATGAAATAGGACACCTGAGAAATTTATTCAAGTGGGTGACACTCATTTTATAATTTTTTAAAGCATCCTTGATAAAATCGTATTCCAGCAATTCTATTTTTGGCTTTTCAGCATCCCTCAATACCTGATTTTTATATTCAATCACCTCATCATCTTCCATGCTGACATGTTTGAACTCTACTGCATCGCCTTCTAAGATTTCTGCAACAAATCGTGATTTTTCTAGGATTCGTTCTTTGGTGTTGTATTGGGGATAGCTGATTGTCAAATGCTTTTTTGCCCTTGTCAATGCTACATAAAAGAGTCGTCTTTCTTCCTCCTTGTTGTCAATATCGGTAGCGGAAGTCAGGGTATCAGGCAGCGAATAGGTGCTACTTCTAGCCCTTTGGCTTTCCCAACAGTCAGCGGTGCAGGAGATCAAATAAACATGATCAAACTCCAAGCCCTTTGACGAGTGGGCCGTGATAAAGTTTACTCCTTTTTCAGAATAGATAATCTTGTTCACATGAATAGGGACATTGTGCTTAGTCATCTTATGGAAACTTTCTAACAGGTCTTTTACCTTGAAATCCGCTTTTTTCGATGATTCCTCTTTGATAAAATCAAAAAAGGCACTGATGACCTCCATCAGCCATACTTTCTTACCCGAATTCATTATGTAGGTAAGTATCCCACCATGGGTGAGGATCTTCTCAAACAAAGCCTGAACGGTAAGGTTAGGTAAGTCCTTGGTCCAACGGCAAAGATTTTCTTCCAACTCAGAAATTGCTCTTGCAGAATTCAGATTTAATTGAAACATCCTTTCCTTACTGCCTATAAGTTGCCGCCATGAACGCTTCTTTTCGGAATTGGGGTTGCTATTGCATTCTCTACTGATAAGGGCTGCATCTCTTGGGTCTATGTCATAGAAACAGAAATGTAAAACATCAAAGAGCAAGCCTTCAGCACTGTCTGGCTTTTCGTATTCTGTTTGTAGGTATGTCAATAAATTAATTATGCATTTGATGAAAGGCAATTCAAGAATATTTACCTTTTGCTTAATGTTGAGGGGAATATTCTTTTGCTGGAGGGCTTTAACTATATTCTCTACAAGTCTGTGATTCCGATAGATAACGGCCACTGTGGACAGATCAACATTGTCTTTATAAAGATTCTCTAGTGTTTTTACTATCGACGCCTCCTCTTGGAGTGTATTGAAATACTCAACGATTTGAGGTTTTACAAGATGACTTTTATTATGTCCTTCAGCGGTTAAATCCTTGCTTAAGCCTTGGAAATAGCTGATAAGCCGCTCACCATTATGGTCAATCAGTGTCTTGGCTGTATCAAGTATTGGCTGAGATGACCGGTAGTTCTCCGTCATCACGATACGTTTTATATCCCTGGCATAGGTCTGGTAAAAGTCAATGATATTCTTGACATTCGCGCCCTGGAATCTAAATATGGATTGGTCATCATCCCCTACGACAAAGACATTGGGCACTTCCCAGAATCCTGTAAGCAATTTCAATATTTCGTTCTGAGCCCCATTAGTATCCTGATATTCATCGACCAAAAAATATAAATACCTTTCCTGGTAATCGCTTAGTATGGCAGCATTGTTCTTAAAAGCCTCCAGTACCCATACGATCATGTCATTGAAGTCATAGCGCTTCATGTCCCTTAACCGTTTCTGGTAATTGTTGTACTCTCCTGCACCCGCTCGCAAAGACATCATCTTCAAGCGCTCCGTCTCGACCTTATCAACTTTTACATCGCCTTTTTTATATCCTTTATAGGCAGTTTTGTAAATATACTCCTCTCTATTCGGCAGATCTTCCAGGTACTCATCGACTTTCTCATTTATGTATTCTGGACTCCAAGCCTCTTTCTTCATCATGTCAAAAAGTACCTTCAGACGCCAGGTTTCAAAGTAGACGTCACCGGTAAATCTTTTTAAAGGGTGTTGTGCATGAAACGAATCTATAAGATCTTGCAATACTTCAATGGTCTCCAAGTCAGAGATCGGCTGAAGGTCATTGATACCAAAATAATCTAGATTGTCTTGTATGACTTGGTTACAAAAACCGTGAAAAGTGTAGATATGTACCCTGTAGGCTTCAGGCCCGATAAACTCCAGTAGCCTCTGCCGCATCGCCACGGTGCCCGCTTCAGTATAGGTAAGACAGAGGATGTTGTGCGGTGCGGCCTGGGTATCGGCACTGTATAGAAGATTTCCTATCCTGGCGGAAAGAATTTGAGTCTTCCCAGTACCTGGCCCCGCCACCACTAATACTGGACCTTCGAGGTGTTCCACCGCCTCCTTTTGAGCCTCATTCAGAGAGGCCAAAACGTTTAGGAAAGTCTCTTCATAATGTTGTTTTCCAGAATTTGACATTGGCTGATTTATTTCTTGCGGTTCTATAACAAAACTATTTCCATTTTTTATTCAATTGCAATCAATTAAAATTTCTAAGTGTCAATCGAAGATAGACTTCATGGCAACTTCATCCTTGGAGAAAATACAGAAGGCCTAATATGAAAAAAGGCCCCTACGGGGCCTTTTTTCTAGAATTACTTTTCAATTAAAAAAATCTGAATCGGTTGTCTTTAACTTCCGCATGTTTTTTAATTGCCTCATCTATGCTGTAATCTTCTCTGCCACTTCTTTGTTGTGTAAGCTGTGTTTTATAAACGTTGTAGTCTGCAATTTCTGGGGCAGGCGTTTCGCTGATTACCTCCACAATTGCTACTCCATTCTCACCTTTAAAAGGGGCTGACCTTTTTCCTTTTTGCAAACCGAATATCTTACCTACTGCCACTGGCTCATATCCCATTGATGGAACCGAACTTGTAGCAAAAGTCACGTCCTTTGCAGTATTTGATGTAGCTCCAGTACCATACTTGGTAGCCATTTCTTCCAGCGATCCCTTCCCGTCCTTCAATTTTTCAAGGATCTTCTCTGCTTTCTTCTCATTCAAGACTTTCACCTTTACTTCATCCCTTACATCATCTACACTGGCCGTGCCTTCTTCCCTTGTTCCTGTCACTATCGCAACGATGTAAGAATTATCCATTGTGAAAACCTGTGAAACTGTCCCTACTTTTGCATCTGTAAACGCCCATCTAACGATTTCTCGAGCATTTGGCAAAGAGTTGATGTATTTATCATTCTTCTTAAAGTTCTTAGCGCTCAACTTTGTAAGAGAATCTTTCTTTAGAGCTTTATTAAATTCCGAGGTATCATTTACACTAGCGGCAAATGCAGCTGCCTTGTTATAGGCCAAATCTTTGGTTTCTTCGGTTGGTACAATTTCTCTCTCTACACTAGCCAGCTCATATTTTTTGTTGGTTTTAGTCTCAGTTACTTGGATGATGTGGTATCCAAACTCCGTTTCTACCGGTTGAGGAATCAATCCTTTGTTTGATGCGGCGAAAACTACATCATTGAATTTCTTTACCATTTGTCCTTGAGAGAACCAGCCAAGGTCCCCACCACGTGAGGCAGTACCGTCAGTTCCATGTACTCTTGCCAATTGCTCGAAAGGGGCACCTCCTTTTATTTGAGCAATGATGCTGTTTGCTTGTTTCAAAGCTTCTGCCTTCGCTTCTGGTGTATCACCATTTGGCTTTATCAATATGTGGCTTGCTCTTGCAGAGTATACTGAATCATTTTTTGTAGAAAGCACTTTGAAAATTACAATCTTTCCAGCCTGGTTGTAAGGTCCATAAACACTGTCGATAGTAAGATTATTGGCCATTGATTTCAATTGCTCAGGCAATTCACCAATGTTTTTAAACGATGGAGCTTGTGGATTATCACTGTTGTTAATTACGAATAGTGAATCATTGTCATTGTTCTTAAATTCATTAGAAAGCTCAGTAAGTTCCTTTGAAAAAATCGCACTATCAGACTTAGATGGATTTAAAGCAAAAGTTACATAATCGATTGACCTTCCTTCTTCTACTTTGTATTTATCTTTATTTTTATCAATATACTCTTTCAAGTCGTCGTCTTCAACCTTTATAGTTGAGTCAGCTATCGTATAGTAAGACACGTATAAAAATTTGGCGTCTCTCTTAGCTGTTTGGTTTTTATACTCATTCTTAGCCTCTTCTTTTGTGACGTAGTTTGAGAGCTTCAACAAATTAAAATATTTTGTTTTCAACCTATCAGGCGATAAACTTTTCTCTACGCTATACCAAAGGGCTTGGTCTCTTTGTTCTCTCTTATCGATATTCCTCAAAAACTCCTTCACAAAGTTCTTATCGAACTGCTGAGTCTGAGGATTGGTAAACAATTGCTTGATGGTCGGGTGAATGTTTTTGCCCTGTACCATTTCAGTAAGTTCTTCTTTGGTAACAGTTACACCTAATTTCTTAAACTCAGGGGCATAGGCATATTTAAAAATGAGCTCATTCCAAGCTTGTTCTTGAATTGATGTTCTATCGTTTTCAGTGACATTTTTACCTGTCCTTATTATGAAGTCGTTTTCAGCCTCTTCCATTTTCTGCCTATACTCTTCGTAAGAAACGCTCTCTCCAGCAATCTCTCCTACATTATTTCTCTTTTTCGAGAACAATGAATTAGGACCAAAAAACTCGTTTCCCAAAAGGAACAGAATAAGTCCAAAACCGA
>DASVUU010000446.1:0-3289 GCA_036386935.1 Cytophagaceae bacterium
TGATTGGCATAAGTAGCTTGAGAAAGGCCGCAAAAAGTAAGCCGCCTCTCGCAGTTTGCAGATCTGCTCCTAATGCGCGCTGTGTGATGTATTGGTTGCAACCCCAATAGTTAAGATTTACAATCCACATACCGCCAAGAAGCACACTTAGGCCAGGTAGATCCAGAAAGTTCTTGTGGTCTTTATTAAGAATCATATGAAAATGTTCTGTTGCCTTAGTGTTTATCAAATTAAATCCGCTCAATACTCCACTTTCTCCAAAGTGGCTAGCAACCAGATCTAACGCAAGGTAGGTGGTAGCTAATCCGCCAAGTATTAAGAAGAATACCTGTATTACATCTGTATATCCAATTACCTTCATACCACCTAGAGTAATCAAGATTGCGAAAATTGCCAACCCTAGCATACACATCGTAAAATCTAATCCTGAAATACTACTCACCGCGATAGCACCCAAAAATAATATGGAGGTGAGATTAACTATGACATATAGAAGCAACCAAAAAATAGCCATTATCATCGCAACCGTTGGATTGTAGCGTTGACTTAAAAACTGTGGCATGGTAAAAATTTTGTTCTTCAGGTAAACTGGAATAAAAAAAACTGCAACGATGATTAACGTAAGTGCCGCCATCCATTCGTATGTAGCTATAGCCAATCCCAATTCGAATCCTGCACCACTCATTCCTATAAACTGCTCAGCCGATATATTTGATGCGATTAATGAAGCACCAATTGCCCACCATGTTAATGAGCCTTCAGCTAAGAAATAGTCTTTGGAATCGTTAGAAGCATTCTGTTTCCTCTTGTAGATCCAAAGCCCGTACGAGGCAACAATAATGAAGTACACAAAAAAGACCACATAGTCTTTCACATCTAAATTTTCAGTAATATTCATGTTTAATATTTGATTTTGTTTTAAGTAAGAGGTTAGAGTAGCTAAAAATATCGTACTATGATATATGTGTGAAACGGGGCGTAAATTATGTATTTATTTCGAAAAATTGAATTGAATAAAGATAAAGTTTAAATAAAAAGCACTTTTAAACCCTTTTTAAGATTTTCTTAGAGTTTCTAAAAGCGAATGCCGCGCAAGCCCCAATCAATGCGCCAAAAAGGTGAGATTCAAAAGATACGTTTGGTTCGCTAGGTAAGATCCCATAAATAATTCCACCATAAAAAAACGAAGTGATGATGGAGATCATTAGTGAAGGAATGTCCCTTCTAAATAATCCAATAAAAAAGAGAAAAAAAGCGATGGTATAAACGAGCCCGCTTGCACCTATATGATATGAAGGTCTGGCAAAGCACCAGACAAAAACTCCCGTTAGAAAATAACCAAGGAAAAACACCCTACCTGCAATTTGATTGTAAAACATGTAAAGTACCGTTCCCAAAATTATGAGGGGTATTGAGTTTGAGAGAAGATGAATGTAGCTTCCGTGAATTAAGGGTGCCAGTGCAATACCAACAAGTCCTTCTCTATCTCGGGGGAATATTCCAAGTATTGCAAATGTAAACCCCGAAAAGTATTCGAATAAGAAAACAATCCAAAGGAAGAGTACAAACCGGAACGGATAAGATATACTATTCGTAAAATTTGACAAAGCTTTAGTGTTTAAAGCTTAAATATATCTTATTTAAAATTTCAAAAAAAATATTCTGGGGCTACCAGAAGTCTGATGGTGAATAAACCTGTCCGTGAGGTTTAATTTTAACACCTACCATTATTTCATGGGAACCAGTATCAAATTTGCCAATAGCTGAGGTGGTATAATCGTTTGAATAACCTATCTCTACCATTTCTTTAATGACAACACCGACTAATGTTACAAAGGATTTATCTGATCTATAAGAAACACCCGCCCACAACATATCTCTATAACGTACCTTGGTGTTTATATCGAAAGACAATGGTGAGGGACTAACCATCTTTATTAAAGTTGAAGGAATCACGGCAAACTCCTTGTTTATTTGGAATTTATATCCGGCAGTGAAAAAGTAGTGATTACTCAGTTGACCCTGCCCCACTCCCCCAAGGTAGTCATTGAAGGCCAACTTGCTTTGGAAGATTTGGTGCATCGAAGCACCTACGTAAAGGTTTTTATCATATAGCCAAACCCCTAAACTTCCGTCCGGTACTACCTTACTGGATGACCCGATGGCAGGGGCTGGTGAAGCCACACCTGTCTCTGATGGATTTCTGTAGATAAGTTTGTCTGCATCTAAACGCCATTGCTGAAAACCAAGAAATGCTCCTACGGATAGTCGGAACGTCTGAGAAATTTTCATATTCAAAGCATATGAGCCATAAACTGACGTTCTTGCAGTAGGTCCAGTTACGTCATTTACAGCCAGTAGACCAATTCCATGATGACGTTTGGAGTCATTTCTATGGTGACCTTTATTAGGCCCATGATAGGCACCAAGATGGCCTATTGCCGAAAGATAAAATGATTGGGGAGCAATACTGTTCCCTGTTTGAGAATCCTTGAAGCCCATCCACTGGCTTCGATAGCCTGCTCGCAGATCTATATGGTCTGTTGTACCAGCAACTGCAGGATTGAGAAGAAAATTATTGAGCATGTACTGGCTGTACTGTGGTCTTTGTTGTGCCTGTATTTCTATCACACCAAACAAAAGCGACATGCAAATAAGTAAGCGGTTCCTCATTGTATTATCCTCGGTCAATTTAAAATTATTATCTATAACGAATATTTAGATTTTTGGACTGTAATGGTTATTAGAAAGCCATCTTATCTGAGGAAGCCAACTCTTTAATTAACACTACTTTTTCTTTCTTTCATCCAAAAATAATACAAAAACGAGATAAACGCAAGTTTTTAGATAATGTTTAATTTGGTTGTTGTACTATTACCAAGGTGTCGCCAGGTATATGGAGGAAATTAAGCACCAGAAATACTTTTAACTTCCTTTCATAATAATAGATTGCCATAGATTTGAAAGTTCTCTTGTTAGGTATCCATGGCTTAGCGGCCTAAATGTAGGCTTCTAATTATTTTTGACCTCTACCGGTTGCTCGAACCTCTGCACTAAAATCATATCCAGCTCTTTCGTCGATTTAAAAAATCTAATTTGATTATTTTGGGGTTGGTCTTGAAAGAAAACTTGAGACCCAGCGGCAAGGATTTGAACCTCCGGAAATGTAGCGCTCAATTGACTAAGATAAGCCAAAGCAGTTGTTTCCTTAAATGGCTGTGTAAGCACGGTCAAAATAAGGTTGGGCTTTACATACGCAACGACATCAGTCAAATCATTGTAGGGAGTC
>DASVUU010000447.1:0-3438 GCA_036386935.1 Cytophagaceae bacterium
AGCAAGGGTTGATGCCTTTACCTTTGTGTTATCAGTTTGTTAAACTGAACATTGTAGGGTGGTGAAACAGGCAGACACACCTCCTTGTCTCGGTGGCGGAGATTCTGGAAAGACTGGCAACGGTTAACCACTCCTTGAAGGTTCGATTCCTTCCCCTACAGCTCCTTTCGTTTAATTTAGGTTTATAATTGGTTAGTTTTTTAAGCTCCTGCCCACCAGGGGCTTTGTTTTTGGCGCTCATATTAACTTTATTCCGTTTTCCTCGTATACACTCCCAACTTGTTGACTTGCAGCAGAAATATCGGGGATAATCCCTAACTTCGGCCTAACAATATGAGTTTTAACCTTGCCGTTTTCACTAACCGGCAATGTTCTAAATTAATGGAAAGATATTTTAACAAAAAAATCAAGACAGTGAGGCTGAAACTTGGCTATAGTCAATTTGATTTTGCCAAACTCATGCAAATGAGTCAAATTGAACTGCATAAAATCGAAACAGGTCAAATTACTCCCAGAATAGAGATACTAAGCAAATTTGCTGAAGTGGCTTTTTATGAAATTATCTCCCCTTTCAAGAAGAAAGAAAAGCCTACGGCGGAGGAAGATGAGCCGAAGCCCTTATTCTCTATTATCCCCCGCGACGAAGAAGTTAAATAAAAAAGCCAGGTTTTGCCTGGCTTTCTACTTATGAAAACAATCCTTTTGAGAGGGATAATTTATTATATCTATAACTTATATTCTTCTGTTATAGTATCTCATAATTTAGCAAATCTCCATTACCTTCCTGAGGCTTATCAGGTCATAGAATCAACTACCAAATTCGCAAATAGGGGCATATATGATTATCATTTGAGATTAAAATATTTCCGGTTTTAATGTTAAAGCATGTTAAATTCTCTTCTTCCAACCGCAATCCATCTACTTTTATCTATGCGAATAAAAATTTTAGCACTTATCCTGGTAATCGGATATAGCATCCCCGCTTTTTGCCAAAGTAGATTGCAGGAAAAACTTGAAGATTCATCGAAGACATTGTCTCAAAAGCCTAACTATCCTGGGACTTGGGTGGTAAATCTACAAAAAAGCAAACTACAGGCTGACTGGACCAAAGGTTTAACTGAAGGGGTATTTACCATAAGCCAGAGCGGAGATAAGTTCGAATTGTCAAGGTATTTTATTATCAATAACAAGAAAAGAAAACTACGCTATAAAATGATTGCTGATGGAAAAACTCGGAGAAAGAAATTGTTTTTTAGAGGAAAATTAGAATGGAAGAGGAATACTTTACGAGCAACCATATTTAGAAATGGCTTTTTAGATATTGTAAATTATAAAGTTGGAGACAATCAAAACGAACTTATCGCCGATGAGGTATTTAAGGGCGTACCACAAGATTATTATAATCATTGGGTGTTTGAGAGGGAAAACTCTAAGTAGATCAATTCGATGCCTTGGTTATAATTCTTGTAAGGCTTATGCATCGGTAGGAAGTAAAGGCAGTACAATAATCACCAGTATTAATACTTTCCAATCTCTCCTTCATCTCCCGATCGACCGTTTCCTGATTCACGGCCGTATTCAGCATTTTTATCGTCACTTACCTGTCCCTCCTCTGAACGTCCGTTTCCCGCTTCACGACTATCTTCTGGTTCAAAACGATTTTCAGATTTGTTGCCCTTAACGTTCAAATGTGTTTCTTCAATTTCGATTTTTTTTCCAGGTTCCATATGTAATTGTTGTCGGTCAATCTAAGATATAAATACTTTCAATTTTATCCCAAGAAGAGGTAGAATGGCTTGGTCTAAGCAATGTGTCCAAAGAGCAATTCCATTAACGTTGGCTGGTAAGAAAACTAAGGTTTGGTTCGAGAGCCATAAAAGGTTAAGGAAGCGATTACATGCCTAAAATCTTATTTCAAATGTTCAACATGCCCATAGCTCATAATACGTGTGACTTTCCAGGTATCGTTTAGCTTTTGCCATATTTGAACAAACTTAGCTTCGCTGCTGAATTGTTCTGCCTGCCCTTTTTCAGTCGCGTAAAATTTATGTGTTCCCGTTTCTATGGCACCATAGTTATTAATTGGATATACTTCAATGCTCTCACTCACCACCTCTCTCCTAAGCAGACGATCGCTTTGGAACGTACTTTTAAAAGCATCCATGTTTTGCTGATAATTTGTAACACCCCCCATGTCATGATAAAATTCAAGATTATAGGAGAAAAAGGGCTTCAGTTTGTCAAAGTTCCGCTGATTGAAAGCATCAAACATTGCACTATCTAATCTGCAAATCGTAGTGTAAAGTTCCTGCGACACAGGTTTAGATTTAGGAGAAATCGTTTGCGAAAAGCTTTTTGTCGTGGAACAGGCAATCAATATGAGAGCAGCCAGAAGGAAAAGGCTGATACTTAGTTTTGTCATATTTAACGAAAATAAACGGGTAAACCGGTTACACTTCTTCGAGTGCTACCCGAAAAGAAATGCTATTTTTTGAGATTGTGGCATTGGACGTTATAGCAAGTTCAATTTATACTTTTTAGGGCCTTCTTAAAAAACTAGCGGACCAAAACCCTTGGTTATATATATTCATTACCATCTGGTTTGTCTTTTTATCAAGAGTGAATTCAACTTTGTAATCTTCCCGTTCTAAAAAGAAGGAATTATGTGATTTCGGGTAGCAAAGTATAGAGTCGCCGTTTGAAATCTTGATTCCATCCCTATGTACGTCTACTTTTAAATTGCCGACAAATTGATTTTGGTATACGCCGACATATTTAGATGTAATGCTATCCTCTAAAGGTATACGTATTGGCCGCACCCATTGGTACGCGGGCTGCTTCTTTGTTAGCGAACTTAAGTTGCTGAAACTATATGACTTTCGTCCATTGGACAACATCTTCTTCAAATTTATTTTGACGGTATCCCCAGGATCATGCTGTGAGAAAAACCAGATATCTCCTGTGGTAAGATTCTGAACATTGGAGTATAAAGTATTTTTGTTTTGAGCTGTTTCCCGACAGATGGCCATCATGGTACCTAGATTAGCAGGATGTGTTAACAGTTTTGATGTCGCTTTAGCATACCTCCAACACGATGAGCTATCTTCCTTTCCGCAGATATCAAAGTTCGTTGAAATTAAAGGCTTTCCTTTCTCCACTATTTTAAAACCCGACGCACTTATAATAGCAAACCTTCCCTGACGGTCGGCTACGTGCAACTGTGCACTGCGAAAACCAGTTTGAAACCAATATTCCTTAAAGAAGTCCACAACCTCTTGTACCGACCTCATCGTTCCTAAGATATGCGGCAGGATTGCCGAATCACCTTGCGAAAATAGTTTCTTGCTTTTGATGTCGAAATTTTTCACAGTATTAATAGCGTTGAAATCAAACGTTAAGCCGGCTTCGTTCATTCCACCCTGCAAATTGCCTCCTTCA
>DASVUU010000448.1:0-3083 GCA_036386935.1 Cytophagaceae bacterium
TTCTTCAGCTTGTCTCTTGCGTCAGTTTGGAAAAATAAATTCTTAGGCATATTTTCTTTTATTTAAATGATTAAATGTTTGTACTAAAAAAAATTGATTGGTTATAATACTGCGAAAATATCAGATTCACGCATGATAAGATATTCCTTTCCTTGAACAGTGATTTCTGTTCCAGCATATTTACCATAAAGTACAGTATCACCAACTTTTACCGTTAGAGGCTCGTCCTTTTTTCCAGTTCCGATAGCAACTATAGATCCTTTTTGAGGCTTCTCTTTAGCAGTATCAGGAATAATAATACCAGAAGCTGTTTTTTCTTCAGCTGCAGCAGGTTCTACCAGAACTCTGTCTGCTAGTGGAGTGATGTTTACTTTTCCCATTTTTTAATTGTTATTGAAAGTTAAAAATTCTGTTCGTACCCTCCCTCTATCATTTGCCGTGCCAGGCATAAAAAGCTGAATTTTTGACAGGGATAGCTGCGCAAATTATCAATCCAAAAGGATGAACTGACACATTGTTGGATTGTGTCAGTTAGTTTGAAATAGGAATAGCAGTGAATTTACCCTTATTGACAGTAACAGTTCTATTAGTAAAGACATTTACTCCTTTGAAGTTGAATACCCCTGAGATTTTCTGGTCTTTATTAGAATAGATAAAAACCGCACCGGACTGAGCATTTATAGAGCCATGAGAATCCACCAATACCGCATTATTTAAATCAGCCTGGCCCAGAATGTATGTACCCAAGCCATTATACCTTATTAGCCTTATTTTAATCATTCCTACAGAATCTGAGGTTGCTGTTATCTCCAAAGCTGCATTTGTGGGGTTCAGGGGCTGCAGTAGTGCCCCTGCATAAGAGAAGGAAATTTCCCTCCCGTCTTTTTCTGCGTCGAACGATAGCTTTTCGAATTCATATTTATATGGAATAACGTGTTCCTCAGACCTTTTACAGCTAACTACTGTTGTGATAAAGAGCAAAAGATGTAAACCTGTTATAAGTACCTTCATTGAACTAAAGAAATATAAATTACTAAAAAATTTGTATATTAATAGACGTGAACAACTAATGCACTATGAAAAGAGTTTAATTATATAATTCACATAAGAGTATTATACTGATGAAAGATCTAAATAAAAATTGGTTGACAGAAGGTTTAATAGATTTCGAATATAAAAAATACATACTATTAGCATACCTTAACACTGTTAGAATAAATTTCAACGAAAAAAAGCTTTACCCATTTCTTTCTGACCTCCTTTTCCATTATCAGAACCTTCTTACATTGAAGGAAAACAAGCAGATTTTCCATGAAAATTTTCCCAAGGAAATTACTAAGGCTGATTTTGACAAGCTGAAAATACTCTACACGGAAATCGTAAAAGACGATAAAATTATGTTGGAGATTGAGGATATTCTGTCTTATTCTATCCCTAAATTTAAGGAGCATGTCATAGAAGGCAAAGAAATTTATGAAGACATCGAAGCGAAAATGTCTATTTCACCTGTAGGCTTGTCGCCCCTTTACAATGATAGCGGATACCTGTTTATCTACGTAGAAAAGTCTAAACAAGCCCAAGTTTTCGAATACCAAATGACCATTTTTGAGAAAGCTGACGAGAAATATCGTGGTGTACACACTGTTTTTCTTGAATCGATGTCTAAAAATATTGGAAATACTTTTGAGTCTTTAAAGATAGGACTCATTAAAAAATACAAAAAGCTTCCAAACCCGGCAACTTTTCTTATAGACTCTAAGGTTGATTGTCCTTTCAACGAAACGCTTTTACCAATAGCCAAAAGGCTACTAGTAAAGCATATCTCTATATCGACTAATTAAATTATTTTGCTGCAGGATCTGCACCGGTTTGTGGAGCTGGTGCATCTGTTTGTGGCGTTTGACCTTCAGGAGTTGAAGCATCAGGCTGCGCAGTTTGAGGAAGATTTTGTGGGGCTGGAGCAGATTCTTTTGCCTTTTCAACATTTACACTTTCTATCCCCTCTTCCTCATCTCCACCGTCTCTGTTAGATACTAATGTAGCCGTCAAACATAGCACTACTAAAGCAATAGCTAGTCCCCAGGTAAGTTTTTCAAGAAAGTCGCTCGTCTTTTTTACACCAAATTGATTGTTGCTAGCTCCGAAATTACTGGCCAGTCCTCCTCCTTTTGAATTTTGCACCAGTACGGCCAGTATCAAAAGAATTGCTACAATTATGGCAAAAATCATTACTAAAACTTCCATTATATCTTGTTTTTTAAATTTTCAATTAAGGCTGCAAAGTAAGTGCTTTTTTCTGGATATTTCAAAGCCAGCTGTTTGTAAATCTCTATTGCTTTGTCATATTTCATTTGCCTCTCTAGAATTTTAGCGAAATTCTCTGACACAACCGTGATTGGGGTGGCCGTAACTCTTTCCGCTAAGTCTTCATTATTATCGTCAATCTTTGTGGGATCGAAGTGCGGGATCGAAGGATCCTTTTGGATAAATTTTTCTATGATGGACTCTGTTTGCCTCCGGTCTTTAATGCTTTTAAAATGATCATTTTGGAAATGATCTGATTCTTTGGTTAAAGTATCAACTTCATGATCTTCTCCGTCGACACCTGCTTCGGGATAACCTAGATTAGCTATTTCAGAGCTTTTAGGCTCAAGTTCCTCCGAACTTAATTGGGTTTCATTTGAGTCACCGATTTCAATAATAGGCTCCTTGATATTATTAAATTCTTGTTTCGTCTCTGTGTCTTTAGCGCTTTGCCGACTGCCGGAATATTCCTTAAATTCTCTAAGTCTTTGGAGGCTGATTTCTAGTTCTTCAAAGAATCTATTTCGAGCCTCATGATCTATCTCCAAGCCCTCACTTTTCATCTCTTCCTTGGCAGGGTCGCCAAATGTTGGATGAACTGCACTTTCTAGTCGTTCTGCCCCCTCACCAACTTGGTCCTCACTTCTGTCAATCTCGATTGGTGGAGCAAGCTGTAAGTCAAACTCTTTTTTCAGCTCCTCATCTAGCGCAATAGGAGCTTCGTAATTTCGTTTGTCTCCTTCTGTGAGTTTGTCAGTATTGACCGCGAAATTCTGCGT
>DASVUU010000449.1:0-4845 GCA_036386935.1 Cytophagaceae bacterium
CTCCGCTCACAATTACTTAGATATTCACCCTGAACCTGTAAAATACGAAGATTCAACAAGCTGCCGCGGTATGCGCTTCGAATTACGTGTACGGGCTTTACCCTCTGATGGGACCGTTGTTACTGACACAACAGGCATGCACATAAGCAATGCTACAGAGATAGTGTTGCTATTGTCTGCGGCAACAAGTTTTAATGGATTCGATAAATGTCCTAACAGTCAAGGCAAAGATGAGAGTGCTTTAGCGGAGGGCTACATGAATTTAGCTATCGCAAAGTCCTTTGATGCTCTGAGAAAAACGCATTTCAAGGATTACCAGACTTATTTTAATCGCGTATCATTTTCTCTAAACGATAATAAAAAAAGCAAGGCCTCTACAACCGAACGGTTAAAGCAATATGCATCCGGCGCATCTGATTCTCAACTAGAGGCTATCTATTTTCATTTTGGTCGTTATCTGCTTATCTCATGCTCTAGAGAAGGCGGCCAGCCTGCTAACCTTCAAGGGCTTTGGAACCCGCACGTCCGGCCTCCCTGGAGCAGTAATTATACGATCAACATTAACACACAAATGAATTATTGGCCGGCCGAAGTGTGTAATTTATCAGAAATGCATCAACCTCTATTTGGGCTTATTAAAAGCCTGGCTGTAACAGGAGCCGAAACAACAAAGAACTTCTACGGCCTGGGTGGCTGGACTGCACATCACAACACTGATCTTTGGGTAGTCTCTAATCCGGTAGGTGACATGGGGAAAGGCGATCCACTATGGGCGAATTGGGCAATGGCAGGACCCTGGCTTACTAGACATCTGTATGAACATTCCCTTTTTACTGCTGACACAAAATTTCTACGCGAAACGGCCTATCCCTTAATGAAGGGCACGGCCCAATTTTGTCTTGATTGGTTGGTTGAGGATTCTTCAGGCCAACTCGTCACAGCTCCTTCTACTACGCCAGAAAATGTCTTTCTAACATCCGACGGAAAACTAGGGACCGTTTCTCAGGCTACAACTATGGATATGTCAATTATTTGGGATTTGTTCACCAATCTGATAGAAGCTTCGGTAACTCTGGGTGTCGATGAAGAATTCCGGAATATACTGATAAAAAAAAGGATGAAACTATATCCATTGACGATTGGAAAAAATGGCGGAGTGCTAGAATGGTTCAAAGACTTTCAAGAAACTGAACCAGAGCATAGGCATGTTTCACATCTGTTCGGCCTACACCCAGGTCGACAAATTTCTCCTCTAACCACCCCTTTATATGCGCAGGCTGCTCGCAAAACCTTAGAGCTACGCGGTGATGGTGGCACGGGTTGGAGCCGGGCTTGGAAAATTAACTTTTGGGCACGTCTAAACGATGGTAACCACGCCTACAAAATGTTACGTGGATTGCTACGTCTTTCAGGCAATCATGGCCCAGACTATTCTTACTCTGATGGTGGAACATATTCTAACCTCCTATGCGCTCATCCACCTTTTCAAATCGATGGGAATTTTGGGGGGCTTGCCGGAATGACGGAAATGTTGCTACAAAGCCACCTAGGGGAAGTTTGGTTACTACCAGCTATCCCAGAGCAGTGGCAGAAAGGTAGCGTAAGAGGATTGCGAGCGCGAGGCGGGTTCGAAGTAGCGATGAAATGGAAAGAGAAGACTATAACTAGTGGGTATATTCAATCGCTAAAGGGGGGGCTATGCCAGTTGCGAACTAATATTCCAGTACGGGTTAAGGGGGTAAGAACGGAGGCAAAACGTAATTCTAACGATTATATCGTAACTTTCAACACTGAAGTAGGGAAGAAATATAAAATAAAACGAAGGTAGCAGATTTAATGCGACCGTACTCTAATAAAAAAAAGGTTATTTGGAAACACTTACACTAACCAATGGAAAATCTTCGAAATTTAAGAAATCTTCCATAAAATGGTTCGACTTTTGATTACTTCCTTGTATGCTGAGGAGATTTTTGTGGGACATGTCGTACTTTTTGGCTTATCTCTTTTTAGGTTGAACAGCCTAATGCTTTAAACTATCGTTGAATGTTTTGGACAATAATATACACTGCAAGTCGTAAGAGAAGGGTGTATCCGTACCTTAAATTGTGACTTTTGATTATACCTAATTGTCTATGCTGTGTCGTTGCAAGGCGAAGATCTACTTTCAAAGGGAGTTCATGTTGAAGTAAGAAACGACAATGGCCTTCAGTTCAGCGCTTCATCTATTAGAGACTTCTTTGCAGAAAACTACCTTAACCAGGTATTTACTCGTCCTTATACACCACAGGAAAATGGCCATATAGAGCGCTTTCATAATATCCTCAAAGACGCGCTAGCGGGGCATGGACTTTGGACGTTAGATGAACTGGAAGAAAGACTAAATATCTTTTATCATAAATATAATAACGTCAGATTGCATGCATACATAGGGTATCTCTGGCCAATGAAGTTTTGGCAATTATGGAAGGAAGGAAAGATAAAACGTATTGAGAAAAGGAAAAATAAAATTAAATTTGTGCTAACTATCCCTTACCAAAACATATCGGGTAATGGAAGCCTGAGGGAAGTTTCCTGCTCAAATACGACCCCTCTCGATGAGGGTGAGGATTTGGAATTAGAAGTGAATGGGCCCAACACTCCAAGTTATACGACATCGGTTTAAAGGTTACCGTCGGTCGTTTCCTGCTAGCACAAAATTATGTTAGTAATTTAAATATTGAAAACTCAAACTAAAATTTTCCGATTTATTGGGGGGCTTGACCATTCTATACCAATTAGTATTTAAATACGGGTATCAATAGGAAAGACAAAACCTGCTTATATACAATGCATTTGTATAATAACTACGACTACTGAAAAAGAATTTTTAAATCGATTCATTTGCCAGCTTTTTAGGCAGAAAGTCGAGGTATTCCTACCCCGACTTTCTGCCTATTTAGGATTTAAGGGTGTAATTATTTCCATTTCTAGTTTCTCCAAAACACCAATCGCGGCAGTTGAAAAAACTGGATATTTTCCCGAAGATTGTGAAGCGGCTTTATTGTAGGAAAAGAAAAACTGAAAAGGGTTATCGACTTCGGCTATAACCTCATTTAAAAGCCCTGCTTGTTTTATTAATTTGCCCATATATCGACCTGGTTGGTGCCCACCTTGCGCCATTATTGTTTTCCTTAATTCACTAGCATCAGGAACTTCTTCACCCTTACTCGCTTTTTCAAGTACTGCATTCAAACTCTCAATAAATCGTTTTGAGAGTTGCTCCTCCTCCGGCGTGGAAGCCAACGACCCAAAGAATTCGCGTAGCGGGGATTCCTGCTTTAGGAATATGTCTTTATCAATAAGGTCAGCCATCCCTTCTTGAGAAATATTCAATAATGGAAACGCCAAGGTAACACGAGGATCGTCTAGTGGAACTTTTAGCCTGTCAAAAGTGGCAGCGATCGTGATGTAGTGAAAGGCTTCATGCGCAGTTAACAAACCTTTCACATAACCGTCCGCGTTATAGGAAAGTAGTGCGTCCTGTATAACCGGGTTATCTGATCCCAATGCTTCTGGCTCTACATTATAGGCATATTTTATACCGGGCATAGGTTTTCCTTGCAATCTTTCGGGCAACATCGGCAATACATATTTTTGTGCTTCTGCTATGACGCTGCCATCCTTCAAGGATGTAGAGAATTTTTTGAGCTCCGGAAGTTTCTTTTTATATTCTAAATGTTGATCTCTCTCTCCACTTGGTGAAGCATCGCTTTGCTGATATACCTGGCGCATCCTTTTCTGCTCATCCTCTTTCTTCAAAACCCCAAACTCGTTATAGCGATTATAGAAGACAGTTCTAAATAATGAATCCCATTCCACCTGCGCTGGCTCCTTGTTATCAGCAAGTGTTTCTGCTACTCTTATATATTGATCTAGACCACGGGTATCAATTCTAGGATCAGCTTTCGTCTCTACTTTTGTTTCACCTTTCAAATCTTCCACCTTCTCTTTCTTACAAGAAAAAATTGAGATTGTCACAGATAGCAAAAGTACTTTCATTGTACCGGCACGTTTAATTTTCATAGTCGTCAAGTTTTTAGTTTTATCAGCTTTCGCTTTTACAATTTATACTCTGCCAAACTGTGAAAAAATAGTACTGTTATAGATTTTACACCAACAGGCTTCTTTTTTGACAAACGCCGTTCATCATGCGTTTGTCCGTCTACACTTTGATTCGGCTATCCTAAATAATCAACGGCCACTTCAAAATTATCATAATGCACACGTCTCTATTTCTAACGGTAATATACCAAATTAAAAAGCCGATAAAGTATTACAAATTAATGTTAGACTTAATTTAGAGTAGTAGGTTTTTTACCTTATTCACAAGGTTATTCTTATAAGCCCTTCCTATTGGAATTCTTTTTTCAGGAACCTTCAAAAGACAAACGTCCCCTACAATTTTGTGTATGTTGTGAAGATTGCAAATAAAACTTTTATGCACTTGTTGAAATCCATATTGGCTCAAAACGGACGCCATCTTTTTCATAGTACAGTGCACTAAAAAATGTTTCTTTTCTGTATAGACTTTGACGTAGTTCCCAGATGCCTCTATCAGCTTGATATCTATAGGACGAAGCTTTTCAGGAAAATCAGGAAAGTTAATTTCCGCCTCAGGATTATATGCGACATTGAATATTCTTTTTATCTTTTCTATTGCGTCAGTAAACTTTTCAATGCTTATAGGTTTTAGTAAATAACTTACGACATCAAACCTGAAACTTTCAATGGCATATTCAGAATAGGCTGTAGTAAATACTACCTTTGGAGAGGGGTTTATTGTTTCAAGAAAATCGAAACCAGTCA
>DASVUU010000450.1:0-5105 GCA_036386935.1 Cytophagaceae bacterium
TCCTCAACATTCCGCCCCGCTTCATGCTCTTTTAAAGCTTTTACAATCTGTGCTTCTGTGAATCTTTGCTTTTTCATATTGACTATATTAAGTTACAATTTTGTCGCTTAAATTATAGTCCTATTTTTGGGGAGGGTTACAGAAGAAGCATAGGAGGTCACCATCAAAGGAAGGAAGAAGAAAAATGATGTGATTGATAGTTTCATAAATTAAAAAGGCTTATAAAAAAATACTAGAGATATACTGTCGGTTTAATAATTCTATTATGCGTTAGAATGCTAAATGGTTGCTCAGCAAACACAGATTTCTGAATTTGCAGATGCAGGTGAGCTATCTCTCGCTCTTCAGGCCAAAAGGAACTAAAAAATTAATAAAAAAAGGAAAAAAGCTACCAATTCCCGCTCGAACCTCCACCACCAAAGCTACCACCTCCAAAACCGCCAAAGCCTCCGCCGCCTCCGCCACCACCGCCGAAACCTCCGCCTCCAAAGCCTCCGCCAAAACCGCCAAGCCCACCTAAGAAAGCCCCACGTCTAGAGAAAGTACTTCCTCTGCCACCATTTCCTCGAAACATTCTGCTTAGCAAAATAAGAATCACAATGATGATGATCAGGGTTCGCATATTGAAGCCCTTTCCAGCCTTTGCCTTAGGAGGAGCCTTGAACATCCCGGAAGCAAGTCCCATGATTTGGTCGGTTGCCTGATCCAAGCCAGCATAGTAGTTGCCACCTTTGAAGTTTGGCACTATTACATTTTCGATTATTCTTTTAGAAGCCGCATCTGTTACGCGCTCTTCCATCCCGTAACCCGTTTGTATCGTCACCTTCCTGTCTTCTGTGGCGACAAGGACCATGATGCCATTGTTCTTTTCCTTTTGCCCAACACCCCACTTTTGGCCTATCCTTTGTGCGAAATCAGCGATGTCATAGACACCTACGGACCTTATAATTACAATCGAGATTTGTGTCGAAGTAGAGTCGTTATAGCTCGTTAGCTTTTGTTCTAACGTTTGCGACTCCTGGGCATTCAGCACCCCTGCCATATCATTCACAAGCCTTGCAGGCTGCGGCCTTTCAGGTAAGTCAGCATCTTGCGCAAAGATGTTTGCACTGATCACCAACAATAAAAACAAAAGGTATTTACTCACGGAAAGAAATGTAAAGTGGTGGTATAATTTAGGTACTTACTAACTGCCAAATGATATTTCATCAGACAATTCGTTTTTATCAGATTCAAGATAAGGGAAATGTACTTTGAGCTCATGGCCGGCCATTCCTATGCCTTTGCACAAACCTTCGGTAAATTTCCCTTCCTTAAATAATATTTGCATCTGGTTTTTTATTTCATCCCAGAAATCTGAAGGAGTTACTTTATCTATCCCCTCATCACCCAATATGGCAAATTTGTGGTCCTCAAATGCGAGGTAAAATAGCACCCCGTTTTTTTCTGCGGTCTTATGCATTTTCAATGACTTGAAAACCTCCAAGGCCCTTTTCATTGCATCTCCCTTACACTTCTTTTCTATATGCACTTGCACTTCTCCTGAGGTATTTTTCTCAGCGGCTTTTATCGCTTCTACAATTTCGCCTTGCTGTTCCTTCGTGAAAAATTCTTGTGCCATATATCAATAGTATAAATCAGTAAAGGGTTATAATCTTTTTATTAAAATTTAACTTCAGGAGCTTTATCTGCACCTGCAGCTGCTTGAAAATATCCTTTAGCTTTATAATCCCACATTCCTGCGAACATGTTATTTGGAAAAGTCCTGCCATAAGTATTGTAATCTTTCACGGCCTCATTGAAATTTCTTCTTTCTACGGCTATTCTATTTTCAGTGCCTTCTAACTGTGACTGCAATTCCAAAAAGTTTTGGTTTGCCTTTAAATCCGGGTAAGCTTCTGCAACGGCCATCAATCTACCTAATGAGGACGAAAGCCCTGCCTGTGCTTTTTGAAATGTAGCAATGTTTTCAGGCGTTAGATTTCCAGCATCTATCTTCACAGACGTAGCCTGAGCCCTAGCCTGCATTACTTTTTCTAATGTCTCACTTTCATGTTTTGCATATCCCTTTACGGTATTCACAAGGTTAGGAATAAGGTCTGCACGTCTTTGGTAAACGTTCTCTACCTGACCCCAAGCCGATTTTACTTTCTCGTCTCGCTCAACACCGCCGTTGTATCCGCAAGAACTCAAGGAGGCTGCTGTAAAAAGAATTATCGCATATAAAAAAAAGTTTTTCTTCAACGATGTGTATGTCATTCCTAAATTTTTCATGTCTGTCATTATAATGTTTAATAATTAAAATTTATGTTTTTCGACTTTTAGGATTAATAAAATCCTTTCTCATCAATTCAATAATGATGCATATTGTTTATTTGATGTGAACAATGTCATCATGGCATATTTTCACGGTTTAATTTGCTATGATGTCTGCCATAAAAGAAATAAATAGCGAACCCTATTGCCATCCATATAAATAGTCTTATCCAGGTGTCGCTCGGTAAGAAAGCCATTTGCAATAGGCAAACTGCTGCACCCAAAATAGGCACAAAAGGAAGTCCAGGCGTTTTGAATGGCCTTGGGAGGTCTGGTCTTTTATACCTCAACACCAATACACCTATGCAGACGATTACAAAGGCAAATAATGTTCCTATCGAAACTAATTCTCCCAATTCGCTGATAGGCATCATACCAGCGATGACCATTGCTGCAATACCGGTAATGATAGAACTTATATAAGGAGTTTTAAACTTCGGGTGAATCTTGGCGAAAATTGGGAAGAACAAACCGTCTTTTGCCATGGTGTAAAAAATACGTGGCTGCCCCATCAACATTACAAGGATAACTGAACTAAGCCCAGCAATCGCAGCAATTTTTATGATTGGTCGCAACCAAAACATCGCCTGGCCCATTGCATTCACACCGACTGCGATTGGATCCGGTACATTCAATAATTTGTAGTTTACAATTCCGGTCAACACCAAAGAAACTAGAATATAAAGTATTGTTGACACTCCAAGTGAGCCCAGTATTCCATACGGCATGTCTTTCTGTGGATTTTTAGCCTCCTGCGCTGCAGTTGAAACTGCATCGAAACCTATGTAAGCAAAGAAGATCACACCTGCCCCCCGCAATATTCCGGACCATCCAAACGCGCCGGTCGCTCCAGTATTCTCAGGGATAAAAGGGGTCCAATTATCTACATTCACATAAGCAAACCCGATCGCTATGAATACCAGGATGACCAATACTTTTACAATCACCATGATGTTGTTGAAAGAGGCCGACTCTTTTATTCCGACAATTAGAAGTATCGTTACCAGCGCTACAATTATTACTGCAGGCACGTTGAAGATTGCAGTCGTCTGCGCAAGAGATGCAATATCAATTCCTTTTGACAACAAAGAATCTGTTAATGTGCTATTTATTTCTCGCCAACCTTCCCCTGGTATCAATACCAATTCCGTTCCTGTTGCCGCCGTGTATTGCCCAGGTATCACTATGCCTAGGTCCTTGAGAAAGCTGACCATGTATCCAGACCAACCGACTGCGACTGTGGAAGCCGCAAACAAATATTCTAAAATCAAGTCCCATCCTATGATCCAGGCTATAAATTCACCCAAAGTCGCATAGGCATAGGTGTATGCGCTACCAGCTACTGGAATCATAGAAGCAAACTCCGCGTAGCATAGACCCGCCAGCGCACACGCTACAGCAGATACGATGAAAGATAAGACAATAGCTGGACCAGCATATTGCGCAGCGGCCTGGCCACTTAGCACAAAAATACCTGCACCTATGATTGCCCCGATGCCCAGGGTGACCAGGTTTGTTCTGCTTAGGGTGCGCTTGAGAGAGTTGGGGCCATCTTCTATTTCCCGCGTCAGGTCTGTAATTGATTTAGTTTTAAAAAGTCTATTCATAGTATTTGACTTATGGATCTTAAAATAAAAATTTCGTTTCGATTAATTGATAGCTTAGGTATTTAGCAAAAAGCAATATACACATACAAAGGTTATCGCATAAATATAAAAAGCATCCTCGACTAAATCTAAAATTAGTTTGACACATTGGATTACACCGCAAATTTCAGGAAGCTTCCTTCGATGGTCACGACTTGGGCGGCCCCTTCCGCAAAAAAGTGCGGAAGGTCGTGCTATTCACTTCTACTCCTCACTCGTACCTCGCTGTGGGGTATCCGTTTCTATCACTCCCGCAAATTCTGATAAGAGCTACACTTTTTTGCTTTTTTCAAAATTTAGATCTACAAACATTCGATTCTTCGACACTGTTATTTTTGAAAGCTTAGATAATGGAAAGAAAGAATTATGAATTGCTGCTAGCCAGCATCGCTGCGGCGGCAACGGGCTGGCTACTATTGGATGCTTTGATTCTCGAAAAACATTATTTTGAAATAAAAAAATTTGACATTGGTGATCCTGATAAGCATAAATCGAAAATCAAGATTCTTTTCGTTACAGACCTCCATCTCCAAAAAGAACTAACAAAAACTTACAAGAAACTTGCAAGAAAAATTAATGGTATAAATCCAGACCTTTTATTTTTTGGAGGAGACTCTGTGGACCAATGGGGAACAGAGGAGGCCTTGGAGGATTTTTTAAAATTACTGAGACACAAAATCCAGAAGGTGGCAATTTTAGGCAACCATGAAAGAGCCGCCAACCTTGATATTTCTTTGTTGAAAGAAATATATAAGAAATACAATGCAGATCTTCTTATCAACAAATCGAAGGCCTACTTAATAAAAAATAAAAGAATAATGGTGACAGGCTTAGACGATATCGTATTTGGCTGCCCGAATTTTAAAAAAGCTGTAAAAAAAGTTGGCAAAGAAGAAAATCATTTTGTGCTAATTCATAGTCCCTATCAACAAGAAGACACCAAACTTGTATTAGAAAAAATTAATAGTCAGAGGGCAGAGGGGGAAAAATTAAATATCAGTTACTTTTTTGCTGGTCACAATCACGGCGGACAAGTTAATTTATTTGGATTTGCGCCGGTGCTGCCTCGGAAGTCGGGCACCTTCGTGGAAGGTTGGTACAATGAGGAAAAACCCTATCTATATCTTTCCAAAGGTTTTGGAA
>DASVUU010000451.1:0-1962 GCA_036386935.1 Cytophagaceae bacterium
TGACAAACGACCAGAGTTATTTAGATCGAGCCATTTTAAATCTACGCTATTCTGTTTATCCGGGACAGCTCTCGAATGGCCGTTGGTTGGATGGACACAATGCGAATTCTCGTTACCAAAGCATCATTATTCAGAATACTGTGCCTACTATTGAGGTCCTCCCAGCTAACCATGTTTATCAAGGTGTCTTAGATACGATGGTCTTCAAGGCAATAAATAATCTCGTAGCTTATACTTACAAGTGTAATTCTGCAACCGGTTTCCGATGGCTTTTGTGCGCTTATGGCTTGAATAACGCAATTTTAACCGTTTCTTTAAAAGATTCCATATCTAGATTAATTGGACGCTATATTAATCAATCTGCCGTTAATGGGAAATTCCTAGATGTCCCTACCATGGGAAAATATATGGAATTGCTGGGAGTGAGTTTAGGCACCAAGAAGGAGATATCTGAAGATGAATTAAAAGTAAGAATATACCCAAATCCTTCACCAGGGGAGGTTCAATTAGAATACAGCTTCCCAACAACTGAAGGCGTTCAAGGGTCTATATTTGACACTAAAGGGAAATTAATTGAAAATATTGATCTTGGACAAAGAAATAAGGAAACCACTACCTTAGATTTTTCGCATTATAGTCCAGGAATTTATTTCATGTTAGTTAAAAGTTTGAATCACAATAGAATTGTGAAAATAGTGATTGATTAACGTTAGGTTGACGGCTATAGTCAGGTGACAGAGCATGGAGCGATTTTTATGGCCTAATCTCATACTATGTTCTACCCGGCAAAATATCGGACCAGAAAGCACAATTGATCAATATTATTATATTTTAAGTAGCTGGGAGTAACAGAAAGAAAACCTGTTAAACAATACATCTTCTTGCACGAGATGGGTGCTATTGTAATTTTTACTTAACTTCATTTTCCAAACATCATTTGATGGGGTATAGATTTAACATAGAGATTGATGAAGAGACTGATTTCCACATCGCTAATCCGGCTGACCGGGTAATGGCTTACATCATTGACGGCTTATTATTGGTCATTGTCACCTTTTTCTCTCAGCATGCCGGGTTACCTCACTTCATTTCTTCGTTGTTATCTCCGCTTATTTTTTTGCTTTATAAACTATTCTTGGAATATAGGTTTGGAACTACTCTAGGTAAGTCATTTTTTAGACTTAAGGTTCTAAATAGCCAATACACTGTTCCTAATTTGAACGAGTGCTGCAAAAGGAACATCTTATTTATTGTTCCTAATTTATTTCTAATTATAACTTTATTCGTCAAGAACATTGCATTGCAGTTTCCTTCCAACGAGTGGGTGGCCATTAAGAACGCCCTTTCTGCCTTTCAGAACCTTTATTCCTCAATAAGAATTAATTCTTTCTTATTGATCTTAGACGCATTGGTAATGTTTTTTGATTCCGAAAAAAAGTCAAGAGCGGCACACGATCTTTTCGCCAATACCTTTGTGGTAAAAATTGTAAATAACATTTGACAGAAGACCAGGAAGTAGGGCTCACCTCCAGTTTGACTTTTAAGAGTATACGTTTGGACAAAAGCAATCAAAAGGTAGGAAACACTTGCTTGTCGAATATGATTATAAATAGTGCATAATTGACGCATTGAAACTGCTGGTGAACCGTTATTGCATCGATTAGCAATAATGCCAAACAATATTCACTTAATTTGCGAGAGGTGTGAGATGAAAAGAGAAGAAATGCCATGCCTCATTAAACGGCACACATTACCAGGAAAGATCCTGATCGGATGATGGACTTCAGGGGACAGACCACGAAGTAGTAGATTGCTAATTTTAAATATAAAACTGTAAACTAAAATGAACTTTGAATTCGCTGAACAAATAAATCCTGCCTTACAACGATTTGATTTTAAGACGGCAATAGAAATTGCTGAATCATCTTTGAGAAAGATCACAGTCTCAGAGTTCCATCAAAT
>DASVUU010000452.1:0-13440 GCA_036386935.1 Cytophagaceae bacterium
GTGATTTCAAGATCATGGCTGAAACCATAAATAAAACAATTGAAAATCTTAACATATTCGCTGGTGAGGTAACAAGGGTGGCCCTTGAGGTGGGTACAGAAGGAAAGCTTGGTGGACAAGCCTACGTGCCTAATGTAGCTGGTACCTGGAAAGAACTCACCAATAATGTGAACTACATGGCAAGCAATCTTACCTCTCAAGTAAGAGATATTGCTAAAGTGGCCACAGCTGTTGCAAAAGGTGACTTAACACAAAAAATCACAGTTGATGTAAAAGGAGAACTTTTACAATTGAAAGAGAACATCAATCAAATGGTGGATTCTCTAAACATATTTGCTGGTGAGGTAACCCGGGTTGCTCTTGAAGTAGGTACGGAGGGTAAACTAGGTGGCCAAGCAAATGTTCCAAACGTAGCGGGAACATGGAAAGAGCTGACAAATAACGTGAATTACATGGCAAGCAATCTTACTTCCCAGGTGAGAGATATTGCAAAGGTTGCTACCGCTGTTGCAAAAGGCGACTTAACACAAAAAATCACAGTTGATGTAAGAGGCGAGCTTTTGCAATTGAAAGAGAACATCAACCAAATGGTGGATTCTCTGAATGTATTTGCTGGTGAGGTAACACGGGTTGCCCTTGAAGTAGGTACAGAGGGTAAATTAGGAGGCCAAGCAAATGTTCCAAATGTTGCAGGCACATGGAAAGAGCTTACCAACAATGTTAATTACATGGCAGGCAATCTTACCTCTCAAGTGAGAGATATTGCAAAGGTAGCCACAGCTGTTGCAAAAGGCGACTTAACACAAAAAATCACAGTTGATGTAAAGGGAGAACTTTTACAACTAAAAGAGAACATCAATCAAATGGTGGATTCTCTAAACATATTTGCGGGTGAGGTAACCAGAGTTGCGCTCGAGGTTGGTACAGAAGGAAAGCTGGGTGGTCAAGCTAACGTGCCGAACGTTGCTGGTACCTGGAAAGAGCTTACAAACAACGTAAATACAATGGCAAGCAATCTTACTTCACAAGTGAGAGATATTGCCAACGTAGCAACGTCTGTTGCGAAAGGAGATTTGAGTCAAAAAATCACGGTGGATGTAAAAGGAGAACTTTTACAACTAAAAGAGAATCTAAACCAAATGGTGGATTCACTTAACGTATTTGCGGGTGAGGTAACACGGGTTGCTCTTGAGGTTGGTACAGAAGGAAAATTGGGTGGACAAGCAAACGTACCTAACGTAGGTGGAATGTGGAAAGAGCTTACCAATAAGGTAAACTACATGGCAAGTAACCTTACGTCACAAGTAAGAGATATTGCAAAAGTTGCTACAGCGGTTGCAAAAGGCGACTTAACACAAAAAATTACCGTGGATGTAAAAGGAGAACTTTTACAACTAAAAGAGAACATCAACCAGATGGTGGATTCTCTAAACATATTTGCTGGTGAGGTAACCAGGGTTGCTCTTGAAGTGGGTACAGAAGGAAAACTAGGTGGTCAAGCTAACGTGCCAAACGTTGCTGGTACCTGGAAGGAGCTTACCAACAATGTTAACTACATGGCTGGTAATCTTACCTCACAAGTAAGAGATATTGCCAAAGTAGCTACTGCTGTTGCAAAGGGAGACTTAACACAAAAAATTACAGTAAATGTAAAAGGTGAATTATTGTCTCTAAAAGAGAACATCAACCAAATGGTGGATTCACTAAACATATTTGCTGGAGAGGTAACAAGGGTTGCTCTTGAAGTGGGTACTGAAGGAAAACTAGGTGGCCAAGCAAACGTGCCAAACGTGGCTGGTACTTGGAAGGAGCTTACAAACAATGTGAATTACATGGCAAGTAATCTTACTTCACAAGTAAGAGATATCGCAAAAGTTGCTACAGCCGTAGCAAAAGGCGAGCTAAGTCAAAAAATCACGGTTGATGTAAAAGGAGAGCTCTTATTACTGAAAGAAAACATCAATCAAATGGTGGATTCACTTAACATATTTGCTGGTGAGGTAACCAGGGTTGCGAGAGAGGTGGGTACAGAAGGAAAGCTAGGTGGCCAAGCAAACGTGCCAAACGTGGTAGGTATCTGGAAAGAGTTGACTGACAACGTGAATTACATGGCAAGTAATCTTACTTCACAAGTAAGAGATATTGCTAAAGTAGCTACTGCTGTAACAAAAGGTGACTTAACACAAAAAATATCAGTGGATGTAAAAGGAGAACTTTTACAATTGAAAGAAAACATCAATCAAATGGTGGATTCGCTTAACATATTTGGTGATGAGGTAACTAGAGTTGCTAGAGAAGTAGGTACAGAAGGAAAATTAGGAGGTCAAGCAAGTGTTCCTAAAGTAGAAGGAACATGGAAAGAATTGACTGACAATGTAAATATCATGGCAAACAATCTTACTACACAAGTAAGAGATATTGCAAATGTTGCTACTGCGGTGGCGAAAGGAGACTTAAGTCAGAAAATTACAGTAAATGTAAAAGGAGAACTTGGAGAGCTGAAAGACAACTTAAACCAAATGGTGGACAGGCTTAATATCTTCGGTGCTGAGGTGACTAGGGTGGCTCGTGAGGTTGGTACAGAAGGTAAATTAGGAGGTCAAGCTAACGTGCCTAACGTGGCTGGAGTTTGGAAGGAATTGACTGACAATGTAAATACAATGGCAAGCAATCTTACTTCACAAGTGAGAGATATTGCAAAAGTTGCTACATCAGTTGCGAGAGGTAATCTAAGCCAAAAAATCACTGTTGATGTAAAAGGAGAACTCTTAGAGCTGAAAGAAAACATCAACACCATGGTGGATTCACTCAACATCTTCGCGGGTGAGGTTACCCGGGTTGCTCTTGAGGTGGGTACAGAAGGGAAATTGGGCGGTCAAGCATATGTTCCAAATGTTGAAGGAACATGGAAAGCGCTTACTGACAACGTAAATATCATGGCAAATAACTTGACGATTCAGGTACGAGGAATAATAAGAATCGTAACCGCGGTATCACAAGGAGATTTGACTCAAAAATTAAAATTAGAAGCAAAAGGTGAAGTTGCTGAGTTGGCAGAAACGATCAACAACATGGTGGTCGATTTGAATAGACTAGCAATGGAAGTTAGCCGGGTTGCTAAAGTAGCTGGACAGGAAGGAAAGCTTACAGAGAGAGCAAAATTGATGGGAGTAGGAGGAAGCTGGAAAGAAATTGTGGATACTCTGAATGATCTGCTAGAATCCATCGTATCTCCAGTTCTTGAGGTATCACGTATCGTAAGAGCAATATCCGAAGGAGACTTAACTCAGAAAGTAGAAATTCAAACCGTTGGAGATATTTTAGCGATGTCGAACGCACTTAATCTTGCGGTTGGAAATCTTAACTCACTTCTAGGAGAGATTAATGATAGTTCATTGGTTGTTGGTAGTTCATCCGAAGAGATGGCTGCCAAAGGTTTAGAGATGAATAACATCACTGTAAATGTGGCTCGTCAGATGCAGCAAATGGCTGAGGGAGCTAGAAATCAAGCACAAAAAACGGATCAGGCCTTCAGACTTATCGAGGAAATCAGAAAAGCCACAGAACAAACCGCACACAAGGCAGACATAGTAAATAAAGCTGCGATCTTGGGAGAGGAAACTTCCCAATTAGGTCTTAAGACAGTTGCAGAGGTGGTGAAAAACATGGAAGAAATTTCAAACGCTGCCGTTCTGACGTCTAAAACAATTGAAGTTTTGAGCACTCGCTCTCAAGAAATCTCAAAATCCCTTGGTGTAATCACAGACATCGCTTCTCAAACTAACTTACTTGCATTGAACGCTGCAATCGAGGCGGCTAGAGCAGGGGAGGCTGGTAAAGGTTTCGCGGTAGTTGCTGAGGAAATAAGAAAATTAGCGGAAAGCTCAAGAAAATCAGCCAGTGAAATTGACAATCTAGTAGAGGATGTGAAGAAAGATACTTCATCGGCAGCGGCCGCGATTTCAACCATGGCAGGCCGAGTAGAGAAAGGAAAGAATGCAACATTTGAAGCCTCCGGCGCCTTCAAAAACATCGCTGTCTCAAGTGGTGAAACGCTAAGAACAACTAGAGACATTCTTACTGCAACGGAGGTTCAGAAAACGAGTATCGGCGACGTTGTGAAGTATGTGGAAGAGGTTGTAACCATTGCAGAGCAAACTGCAAGAGGTACTCAAGAAGTTGCTAGCACAGCCTTACAGTTGTCTACCTCGATGCAAGAACTTTCTGCATCAAGTCAAAATCTTAATGATATTGCGGAAGATCTACAGACTGGAATTGCAGCATTTAAATTGATAAATAATAATTCATTCAATCTGAATACTCAAAGGAAGAAAAAAGCTAAAAGTAATTTCTCTTCAATGATGCCTGTTCAACTTTCCAACGGGGTGAACAATGGTCACCAAAACAATAATGGCAATGGCTACGCCAATGGCAATATGAATGGAAATATGAACGGTAATAACATGAATAGTGCTAATGGTAACATGCAGCCAAACCCGAATAATGGATTGCCAAATATTATGAATCCTATAATCCAAAATAACAACGGGTCTAACGGTAATTATGGCAACAATGGTTCTAATTTTATGAAATAGTCTCTAAATTAGTAGCATGGAAGAAGTAACGGAAAATAGGAAAGTAGTAAAGCCGGATAGCAATTCCCCCTTGATTTCTCTGATTGTTTTCAAGCTGGGAGGGGAAGAGTATGGGATCAGGATAGAGCAAGTAAAGGAGGTTACTATTACCCCTGCAATTACCAAGATGCCCAAAACCGCAGCATTTATAAGAGGTGTTGCAAATATCAGAGGTGACATTATTGCTATAATGGATTTGGAAGAACGATTTAAGATTCAATCAGACTCCAATGTTGGGGATAAAAGACATAGCTATACTCTGGTGGTGGAGAGACAAAACTATTCCATCGGGCTGGTCGTAAAGGAAGTGCCGCAAACGCTAACCTTATCAGTATCGGAAATCGATAAGACACCCAATATTCTTCAAGATCTGAATATCAATGAAAAATATATCGATGGAATTGGCAAGGTTGACAAACGGTTAATAATAATACTTGATATTTATAAAATTTTAACTTTTGAAGAAGAGCAGCAATTGATAAAACAATAGACCGATTGTAGTTCATATTTTTTGAAAGCGTATTACCAATTTTTAAAATTAATTTAACAAATAAAATGGCTAACATAGTAGTAGTTGATGATTCTTTTTATATGCGTACAATGCTTAAGCATATCTTGACAGATGCCGGTCATAACGTTATAGGAGAAGCACCAAATGCCGAGGCGGCAATACAGCTTATCAAAGAAAAAAATCCAGATCTAGTTACTCTTGATGTTATACTTCCTGATAACACTGGTTTAGATGTTTTAAGGATTCTGAAAGAAGAAATGCCTCATCTAAAAGTCATTATGGTGAGTGCCGTTGGTCAAAATGTGATTGTCGACGAGGCAATGGCGCTAGGGGCAAAAGACTATATTGTAAAACCGTTTTCTGAAGAGAAGGTCTTAGCAACTTTAGAAAGAGTTCTTGCATAGTTTCAAAGGTATCGCAACTACTTTTTAAGAATGAATCAGAGAGAAAAGGAATATAAGGAAATATTTATTGCGGAATCATTAGAAATATATGATTTTCTGAGTCGACTAATTGTCGAGCTAGAAAAGATGCCTAATGATGACAAAGTACTCGCTGAGATTTTTAGACTTTTACATAATCTTAAGGCCAATGCAAAGGCCACAGGCTTCAACGAAATTGGGGATATAGCCCATAAATTAGAGACAGCATTTGGTCTGATAAGGAATAAAGAATTATCATTCACAGGGAGTATTGTAACAATACTTTTGGATGGGATAGACTTAATTGATGACCTAGTTAAAAACGTTGACAATCCTTCACATGGGGGCGCACCCGAGGAGCTACTACGTAACCTGGGTTTTATTATTGAAAACGCATCGGTTGCAAATATCGAATTGCAATCGGTTAGAAAGTTCTACGACACCCAAACCGTTTCGCTCTCCGATTTAATTTATATTCGGATAAAGAAATTGGATGATTTACTTAACCTAGTGGGTGAACTTATCATAGACAAGGATCGAATTATTGCATTGGAAAAGGAGATTGAACACGATGAATTGAGATCCGTCGTATCGCACTTACATAGGGTTACTGCAGAGTTGCAGAATAGTGTGATGGATGCCCGACTAATTAATATTGGTTCTCTGTTTAATAAATTTCCTAGAATCGTGCGGGATGTCGCGATTGCAGAAGGTAAACATGTCGAGGTAGATCTATCTGGAATGGACATTCAAATAGATAGAAATATCTTGCAGATACTAACGGATTCATTAATTCATATAGTTCGGAATGCCATTTCGCACGGTATAGAAACTCCTCAGGAGCGAGAAAAGAAAAATAAGCCATCCCTTGGGGTTTTGAAGATATCTGCCTCTATAGACAAAGATTCTGTGCTGGTGCAGGTTAGTGATGATGGAGCGGGAATTGATCTGGAGACGGTGAAAAGACATGCTATTTCGCAAGGTTTTGTTTCCTACGAGCGTTCCAATGAGCTTAATTCCACAGAGCTTTTATCTTTTATTTTCGAGCCGGGCTTTTCTCTATCCAAAGAAGTGACAGATGTCTCTGGGAGGGGGGTAGGTCTTGACGTTGTAAAAAATGCAATAGATGTAATTGGAGGGAAAATTTTTATAGAATCACAGGTTGACGTAGGAACCACCTTCAATCTAAATATTCCGACTTCAATGGCCGTAAAAGGTGCATTGCTTTTTGAAGTAAGCAGAGGTTGTTACGCCATTCCATTGGTACATACAGTATTTGTGTCTACCGTAAACAAGGAAGACATTCACCAGGTAGGCCAAAATATGGTTTATGATATCAAAAGCGAGATAATACCATTGATCTATTTGAAAGAATTTTTTGACTCGGACTCTGAAAAATTAGGGACTTTACATTCGTTAACGAGTGATAAACAGGATATAATAATAGTGTCTTACAACAATAGAAAAATAGGACTTATAGTTGACAAATTCTTGAGACAACAAGATATTGTAATTAAGCCTTTGCATGAACCAGTAAATAATATAGACATGTTTGGTGGCGTCACCTTACTTGGAACAGGGCAAGTATGCCTGGTGTTAGACATTCCATCTATCACAAGAAATTTTCTTAATAAAAATAGTCTAGTACCGGCATGAGCAACAGCATATTAATAAATGATTTAGAAAAAGAAATCATAAAGGAAATAGTAAATATCGGCCTGGCTAAAGCAGCTGATGCCTTTGCTATAATCGCCAAAGAAAAAGTCCTGATTAATGCGCCTAATTTAGAAATCGCAGAAGTTACAGAAATGGGCCAATTGATGCCTAATTATGATAAACATAATTTGATCATAGAATCTAGTTTAAAGGGCGATCTACAAGGAAAAACCTATTTGTTATTCACTGAGGAACAAGCTGACAAGTTTGCGGAGATATGCCTGGGGACAACCAAACTTAACTCAGAGCAAAAGGAACATTTAAAAAAATCTTTGCTGCTTGAGATAGGAAATATTATTACTGGTTCGCTAGTGACCCAGCTTGCCAATATCTTTAAGATGGAACTGTTTGGATCTGTTCCAGAGCTTGTAAACAATGTGATTGGGAATGTTTTGAATAATCTAAATAAAGAATATAACGTCTATAAGCCTTTTATTTTTACCGTAAAAACCCAATTCGTTTATAGCTGGAAATCCTTAGAATTGCCCTTCCTCTTAATCCTAGACCTAAATGCTTTCTTAAAGGTGGTAGAAATTATAAGGAAGTACAATAGCCAAGATAAAAGTCTGTTGACTACACCTTAGAGCTTGGTGTAGTTAATATTTATCTTCATCATAACCGCCTTCATTCAAACCATAATCCTCGTCGGTGCTTGTTTCTTCCCAATCCGAATCTTCGTCCATGTCTGAGGATTCTTTCCAGTCGCCTTCATCCTCACTATCTTCGTCCCAAACCTCTTTGAAATCAGCTTTTAAATCCAATTCGTCCTCCTCCGCTTGAAAGTCCTTTACAATCTGCGCGGTTAAACCTGTTCTGGACAAAGCTTGTTCTTTTGTGAGCCCTGCTTCTATAAGGGCTTTATAGGCTTCGTAGCTGGCGTCTAGTTCATCATCAGTTAGATCGTCAAGATTATTCTTCATTAAATTGGTAGCGTTCGATTATAAAATGGATTTGAAATATTTATTAATACCCGAAGATTAAGGAAAAAGTTTCTAGTTAGAAAATATAAATCTATTGGAGGAATTCGGCTATAACTGTTTTACCCCCTTTGGTTTTTTCTCCGATTTTTACATTTATTTTCACTTCTAAAGGCAGAAAAAGGTCTACCCTCGATCCAAATTTGATGAACCCAAGTTCCTGTCCTTGCTTTACTTCCTCACCAGCTTTAAGATACCAAACGATTCGTTTGGCGAGCGCGCCCGCTATTTGTCTGATAAGTACGCTTCTATTGTTTGGGCCTTCCACGACAATAGTTGTTCTCTCGTTCTCCGTGCTACTTTTAGGATGCCAAGCTACTTTGTACTTTCCAGAATGATATTTAAAGTAGGTAACCATCCCGGAAATAGGATTCCTATTTATGTGCACATTAACTGGGGACATGAAAATAGAAACCTGGCGTCTTCTATCATTGAAAAATTCAGTCTCTTCTACTTCCTCAATAACAACTACTTTTCCATCGGCTGGAGCTATAATATGATTTTCGTTTGTTACCGTTACCCGCTTTGGACTTCTAAAGAATTGTAAAATAAGAAGGTAGATTAATACACATATTATCACAGAAATGCTTTGCACATTTGGCGAATATGGAAAAAGGTAAAAAATGCCAATATTAATAATGGCAAGAATTATAAATAGATTTAATAGGATTTTATAACCCTCTTTGTGTACGACCATGAAATGCAAAAAAAGATAAAAGCTTTGAAATTTTCTAATTAATTACTGTAAAGATAGTAAAATGTTAAGGGGATTAGAAGTTATTAAAATTGATAACTGATCTAAAAACTCCCACGACGTGAAGGTAAGTAACATCTGAGGTATGATCAAATGAAAGGGAGCTGATATGATGTTCCTAGTAACCCTTGAACAAAAAAAAGAGGGTAACTTGAAAAAGTTACCCTCTTTTCTTGCACTCGAAATCTTATTTAGCTGTTGGCTTCAACAATGGGTGTTTACCCCTAAAGTTATTATGCTTAGCGCCGATCACATATCTTATCTTAGCCTGGAATACAAAGTAGCCGTCATTTTTCTTTGGATTTCCTCGCTGCTGTCTCCCAATAACCTCTCCATTTTCTCCATATAAAATGTAAGAGTTTCTATATTGACTTCCCTCAGGAGCTTTTAAAGCCAGCTCTTGGGCCTCAGGCGTTAGTTTGGTTTGATCTGCATAACCATAAGAACTAACGTCATCTATGTAATCAGTAAAGGTCATTCGGTAACCACCTTCAGCAACAAAGGAGATTTGCTTTGTGTACTTAAATGTAACACCTATACCATAAGGAATGGTAGGGGTAAGGTTAGAATATGGAGTGCTTTGTCCTTCAGTTCGTAACGGTCGCAAGTTCACCCATTCTCCGTCTTTGTTTTCACCTTTAGGATTAAACATTGCAAAACCTACTCCAAGAAATAAGTATGGTGCAAATGGCTTTCTTTTTCTAAAGTGTTTTGTATAAGGAAAAATATCATATACTCCTTCTAATGCCCATTCCACATTTCCTGACCTAAAGTTTAAATTTCGTTCTTCGTATACATCTGTGGATTTTAATCGAAAGTAATTAATTTCAGTTTTAGCTGAAATATGGTTTGTTATCCTATACAAAAGTCCGATTCCACCATTGAAGCGGGGAGTCATGCATGAAAATTTGTCGCAAAGGTCACCGTAATAGGTGCTGAAGCCAATTCCTCCCAATATAGATAGCTTTTCATGCTTCAAAAACCCAGTGGTGTTCTTCATCTTGCCCGCGCCAGAATTTTGAGAAAATGATTTCCCCATCCCTAACAGCAAGAATATTATAAGCGAAATGATTCGTAGATTTTTACCAAACATAAAATGTTAAAAATTTTTATAGACAAATGTAAGTAACAATGAACTAATTTTCAAGTTTTAATTCCTAAGGATAACAGGTTTTCGATAAAAAGGTTAAAAATAAGAATGTTTTTCCTGTATAAGTTAAATCCAAATTTGATGAAAAGAGTAAAATAGGATAAAATAAGGAATTTATATAACCATTAACCAGTTTCGTCTCTGTAATATACTATTAAACAAGATATTGTACACTCAACTAAAGATAGTGTTACTTTTTATTATATCAATATGTTCATGTCAAGAGCATGAAAACAAAAATAATATAAATGCTAATGTTGAAAAGAGGCCGGTTGAGCATAATGAGGAAAAGGAGCTCAAATTCGAGTATTCTTCCAGTGCCAATAAATTAAAGTTCAATAATTATTTCCATAAGCTTAGTAAGTACGGAAGATTCAAGGGTGTGGTTTTAGTTGCGGATGAGTCAGGCATAATTTTCGACACTGCAATTGGCTTCGCGAATTACCATACAAGGGATTCTCTGACGGTGAATAGCTCTTTTCACCTAGCCTCTGTGTCTAAACAGTTCACAGCTATGGGTATTATGATATTGAAAGAAGAAGGGAAGCTAAATTTCGACGATCCAGTTGAAAAATATATAAAATCATGGCCCTACAAAGGTATTACGATACGACATTTGCTTAATCACACCTCAGGGGTTGCAAATATTCTGAATTACATTGACCATTTTTTACAGTATTGGGACACATGCCAAATTGCAGAAAACAAGCATGTGCCCTTTATATTGAAACACAATGTGCGGTACATAGAAAATAAGCCGGGGAATCGATTTTCCTACAACAACACTAATTACGTACTACTCGCCACTCTCATAGAGGAAATTACCGGAGCGTCCTACGCGGAATTTATTGCGAAGAAAATATTCAGACCCCTGAAAATGAATAATTCAACTGTCTATAACTATTTTGATGAAACCAACTTAAAAAACCGCGCCATTGGATATAATACCAATGGTTCTTGGTATTCAAAAGATGAGAATGATATCAGAAATGGTTTAATTGGGGACAAGGGGATCTATTCAACCGTTAGAGATTTATATTTATGGGATCAAGCTTTATATACTAACCGCCTGGTCTCCCAAAAGTCTTTAGATGAAGCGTTCTCATATTCCAAAAACAACAAGGGACAAATAGTGAATTATGGATTTGGGTGGAGAAAATCAAAAAATTATGAAGATCTAGTATATCACTTTGGGCATTGGCGAGGATTTAATGCTTGTATGATAAGGATATACGATCAGCATAAAACTGTAATAATTCTAAACAACACGAATTATAGGCATATTAAGAGTGCCGCTGAAGGAGCATTAAATATCCTATATGAGGGTAACGTTCCTCCAGAATTATAGGCTAGCGTGGAACGGTCTTATACATCACTACGCCAATAAAGGAAAATACAATATTGGGTAGCCAAGAGGCGAGCAAGGGTCCCATCCCTCCAATTTGGGCAAAGCTTCTGCTCATGATTACAAAAATTATATATACGAAGGCCAGCACAAAACCGAAGGCAATTTGAAAACCAGCACCTTCTCGGCTTTTTTTGGCGGAGACGATCACACCGATAATGGTTAGAATAATGACGGCGAAAGGATAATTGTACCTTTCATATTTCTCAGTGAGATAGGCTTGCACATTTTCAGACTCTCTATCCCTCAGCAGATTTATATGTTTGTTAAGTTCATCCAATGTAAATGTTTCATGAAGCAAATATTTACTTTCAAAATCTTTGGGAGTGAGCTCCAACACCGTGTCTTTATTTGTACCATTCGACCAGGTTTCTTTATTTCCTTCAAAAGTGCGCAATTGATAAAATTCCATGTTCCACGATTTTTTGTCTGGCTGCCACGTTATCTTATTCGCCTTCAGTTTGCTTTTCAATTCTGAGCCAACAATTGTTTCCAATGAAAAATGATACCCTGCATTGATGTCATTGTTATAACTTTCCATATACGCATAGGTGTTCGGTGCGATTTTTAAGTGCACATCCCTTCCTTCGTAGAAATACTTGTTTTTTACATATTGATTTTCAAATGCTACTCTTTTCTTGTTGGCCTGCGGAATCACCCAACCTATTAAGAAAAACGTCAAAATTGCGATCATGACGGAACCTATGATATATGGAACAAGTAACCGTGGAAATGATATTCCGCTGCTTAGCATGGCCACTATTTCAGTATGGGATGCCATCCGTGCGGTTATAAAAACGGTGGCTATAAATATCATCAATGGACTCACCATATTTGCTATATATGGAATGAAGTTCAAATAGTATTCTTTAAGGATCTTAGTCCAGGGAAGGCCGCTTTTTATAAAATCGTCGTTTTTCTCTGTAATATCGATTACAACTATAATTGCAATAAGTAGCAATACCACAAAAAAGAAGGTGCTTAAAAACCTTTTTAATATATACCAATCTAATATTTTCATTCTAAGTACCCCTACGACTCCTATTTGATTTCTATTTTAATATGTGAATTTACAACCTTTGCATGATATCTATGATAGTCTGCTGCTTCCATTTGTGATAAACACCCTCATTGATTTTTTGTCGTGCTTGTCCCACCAGCCAAAGGTAAAAGGCAAGATTTTGAATACTAGCAATTTGGGCGCCTAATATTTCGTTGCTCACAAATAGATGTCTTAAATAGGCTTTGCTATAAAACTCATTTGTAAATAAGTCCAAACCGGTATCAATGGGCGAAAAATCATTTTTCCATCTTTCATTTTTTATATTGATAATTCCCTTTGTTGTGTACATCATGCCATTTCTAGCGTTGCGCGTTGGCATAACACAATCGAACATATCAATTCCCAGACCTATGCACTCTAATATGTTTGCCGGTGTTCCCACTCCCATGAGGTATCTTGGTTTCTCCCACGGTAATATTCCACATACAATTTCTGTCATTTCATACATTTCAGGTGCCGGCTCGCCCACAGATAAGCCGCCAATTGCATTGCCCTCTCTTTCAAAAGATGCAATTGCCTCTGCAGAGTCTCTTCTTAAATCCTTATAGACAGAACCTTGGACTATCGGAAATAATACCTGATTATAATCTCTAAAAGGAGGGGTGGAGTCGAATTGGGTGCAACATCTTTGAAGCCAGCGATGAGTCATCTCCATAGATTTTTTGGCATAATTGTATTCGCACGGGTAAGGCGTGCACTCATCAAAAGCCATGATGATATCAGCTCCAATAGATTTTTGTACATCAATCGCCTTCTCAGGGCTAAAGAAGTGCAGCGAACCATCGATATGGGACTTGAAAGTTGCGCC
>DASVUU010000453.1:0-9165 GCA_036386935.1 Cytophagaceae bacterium
AAGCTCCTGTCCCTGGGGGCTTTTGTATTCATGTTCGACCAGCACAAAACCATTTGAGTAGAGGTATTTATGGCCATCGATTGTTTCTTCCAGATAGGATTTTGGAAGTCTATAAGCAATTATATGACCGTCAGCAATCGCTTGAATCTTCTCATTGGCCGCTTCTATGTGAAAACCTCCATGCCACGAATTGAACCTGCTAATCGGATAAAAGCCAAAGCTGTTAGACCCTCCCAGGTTGGAAGATGCCTTTTCATCTGTAATATCATTCGTCGGATATTCGAACTTCATCTGTTGAATCTAAAGTGATATAGCGCTGCCTAAATGAGATCCTAAAAAGTATTTACAGGCTATATATTTTGCAAGGTAAATAAAAAAAGGACTTTTTGTGACCTGTCGACCAAATTTCCCGATTTGCCTGGCTTTCGTTAATACTGAATGTCTTAGCTAAATGACAAAAAAATAGGCTGTCTCAACTTGAGACAGCCCATTTTTTAATTATCTACGATTGAAGCTTATTCCACAACAAGCTTTTTTGTTACTGTATTTCCTTCAGTGATAAGATTTACATAATACATACCTCTTTCCAGAGATTGTATATCGAAATTTTGATCAAAGAAACCAGGTGTTAAATTAACCTTGTAGCTAAGCACCTCTTTAGATAAAGAGTTGGTGATCGACAAGGTTGCAGGCTCACTTTTTAGACCTGTCAAGTGAATATTCAAATTATCATTCGCAGGATTTGGGTGAACTGAGAAAGAATATTTGTCAGCATACTTGTCAGTTGTTGCATTGGGAGACATTGGCCCACTAATTTTATATAGACCTGCAGCCGAAGTCCCGCTTCTTACCAAGTGATAAAATTGTCCATCCTGGCCTACTTCTAAATAGAAGGATCCTATACCTCCTCCTGTGCCGGATAGATTATTCAAATCGGTTGCAAAATCCTTCACTTCTTTGGTATTGATATCAAGGTATCTAATATAGCCTTGGCAGAAGTCCATGAAGAAATATTTCCCTCTGTATTCTGCAGGGTAAGCATTTGCTGAATTTGTCTCATAGAACACGCCTGCACTAATGGCACATCCAGAATCCGGTCGGTATGCGAATATTGGGCTGACAAAACCGGCTTTCGAGCTATACCCTTCAATGCTTGGAGGGGTGCCGTCATCTGGGAATCTTTGGCCCCTGTTCCATCCAAAGTTTTTTCCTTCTTTTGATAAACTATAAGATATTTTGTTTATTTCTTCTCTTTTACCGTTGCCGCTTGAGCCTACATCGTTAAAGTAAAGTTCACTGGTTCCCAATCGAAAGTGCATGGTAAACGGGTTTCTAACACCAATAACATATAATCTTTTTTGTACTTCAGACGCTCCATCTTCATAGAATGGATTGTCCGTAGGAGCGCTACCGTCTTTATTAATTCTCAAAATTTTACCAAGATAGGTGTTTGTGTCTTGTGGCCATGTGCCTGCACTATTAGCACAACCGCAACTATTCCTCGATAGATCATAACAAGCTTGCTTGCAATAAATGTCCTGATCTCCAACAGCTACGTATAGTTTTCCATCTGGTCCAAAGTGCATGGTACCCCCATCATGGTTGTAATTAATTGCAAACTTCTTGATGATGTCCATCTCTAATATTGTTTGGGCAGTTGAGAAGTTACCTTGGTCTCCATTTGCGATTACTTTTATGATTTTATTCCTCATATCGCCTAATTGATCACCATTAGCAGAGAGGTCAGCTGAGTAGAAGATGTAGAGCGCTTTGTTTGTAGTGAAATCAGGATCAAATGCTATACCTACAACTCCATGTTCCTTCTCAGTATAGACTTTATCAAGTGTCATAAAAAGTGTCTTTGTACCGTCAGTTTTTACAATATGTACAAAACCCTTTCCACCTTTTGAGCTGCAAATATAGAATCTGCCATCAGGGGCTTGCGCCATGGCTGTAGGTGCTTCAATAGGTGCAACTTTCTGCTGGCTGAAGCCTGGTTTAAAGGTCTGAGCCTTGGAAACGTTAATAATTAGAAGGAGTAATAAAACGATTAGTCCAGGTTTCATTTGACGAATTATTTTCATATTGTACGGTTTATAGAATAAGACTTTTTATTTAATTTTTGTATATTTTATTAATTATCTGTGCATTGTTAGATTGTATGTTCAGATAATAGATACCTGCTGGTAAATCTTGAACATTTACTTTTTCTGTACTTTTGCTACTTAAAATCCTTCTTAATTCTTTCATATTAGCATCATAAAGGATGATCCTGTTCTCTGAGTTATTCTCCATGCCATCGATAGAAAAAATATTTGATACTACAGTTGGATAAACTTTAACACTAGATAACTTATTAGCGTCTAGGCTGGAATTTAAAAGGGTATAGTTAGCTGTTAGCGTAACATCTTTGCTTGGGACTGTAAAATCTATTTCCCGTGAAGTGCTGTTGTCGGACCAATGGCTAAATTTATATTGGAGGCCATTTAAATCGTAAGTCGGGTCTGCTGCAACTAGTAAGCCCATATCAACCGGCACGTTTTTTACAAGTGGCGTCGCCAATGTACCATAACCAGATACATCCAGGGTCATACCAGCTGGATTTGTATTTATCGTGACTCTTGACGTGGTGGGAAAAACGTCAACGAAACTAGTGTCTGTCCTATTAGTTGCATCTTTTGCAATCAAAAATATCCTGAAGTACATATCTTCATTTAGGACGTGGTCAGAATATTTTGGAGCTGTAAACTTGCCATTTTTTACGCCTTCAGCATAGCCAATACCATCATGCCAATGTTGAGCGATCCCCGTGCCATGATTCATAAAGATTTTCCAAACCATGGAAGAGGCTGGAAGTGCATTTCCCTTAGAGTCCAAAGCAGAGCCACTAAAGGTTACTTCCTGACCACCGACAAATTTGTCCCCTACCTTGGGTGTTACAATAACGGCCTGCGGTTGAGCAGTTATCTTAGTTATAAAACTAAAAACCAATAAAATAACTAAAGTAAAGGTTGTCTTCATGTTCTATATTTAATGCAATTTAATATTATTATTTTACAAAATAAAATAAATGCAACTTTTATCATTAGGAGTTTGAGAAAACGGATAGCTGTAACATCATCAGACTCCTAAAATGAAAACCCCCACGACTATAGTGGTCGTAATATTGTTAATTGGTATTGCTTTTGAGTTATCCTACTATTAGCTTTTTTATAGTTTTCCTTAGGAGTAATAATAGGGCCATATAAATTCCGATGCTTAAAGAAGTCATACAAGTTCTCATCCAAGCCTTGACCATTATTTAGCTTTGCATCTATTATAACTTCTCTAAAATATTCTAGAAGGGTCAAAATTATAGTGTTAAATGCTGATAAGAGAACTATTAACTCTACGGCTTATTGATCAAAATTAGCTTATTAAAAGCTGGGAATATTTATTCGTTTCAATTTTGTATCTATCTTTGCTAGCCGTTAAGCATCAATTACTTTATATGCAACTTTAATTTTTCCCAAATGAAACAGAATCTCAAATTTTTTATTTACTTCTTTTTTGTAATTGTTAGGACAGCAACTTCTCAAATTACCGGACCAGATGTAATCTGCTTTACCAATGACGGGAGTAAAATTGGAACAGTGTTTTTTGAGGTACAATGTAATAGTTCGATTGTTTTTCACCTTACGCTAGAAGGCGATACAACACCGTCTTTTAATCTTTATGATGAAGGGAGACCGAGAATTGATTTCTTTTACATAACTCAATGGCAGGGAATGGGGTCAGGTAAATATTTAATGGAAGCAAGAAGTTTAGTAGACGGCAAAATTTGTGCAACAAAGACAATTACCGTGACCAAAACAGAACCGCCAAAGTTTATCAGTGATAACTATTGTCATAATACTCTCGTCTCGAACAATGTAAGGGGAGAGTCACTTAAGTGGTATAACACTGTACGAGACACTATTGATATAGCTGCGCCAAGGGTACAACAAAAAGGACAGATTTTTTATGTTTCTAGCACCAAAGACAATTGTGAGAGCAACAGAGTTGGCGATACTTTAGGCAATCTGATGGGGCCAGCTGCCTGGCCTATAACGTCTAATGCCACCGTATGTGAAGGAGAAGATTTAGATTTATCAACTAAAGTAAAAGGAGAGACGATAAAATGGTATGCCTCAGAAAATTCTACAAGCCCTATTCCTACACCAAAACCAAACACGGTAGGCAAGTACACTTATTTTGTAACAAATAGCGACACGAAATGTGAAAGTGGAAGGATTACATTCGTAGCAAACATCCTTCCCAAAGTACTTCCAGCTGTAACCGCGAACCTTACTATCTGCGCTGGAGACAACGTCGACTTAGCAACAAAAGTGGCAGGAGACCTTATCAAATGGTATGCTAACAGCACCGCTACAACAACTACCACAAAACCATCTGTTCCATTAGCACAAGGCGACTACACCTACTACGTCACCAACACCAAAGACAATTGTGAAAGCGCAAAACTCCCTCTTTCTATCTCAGTAAAAGCTAGAACTCAAGAACCTATTGTCTCCAATGTATTTATTTGTCAAGGAGAATCTTTAGACTTGGCTTCTAGAGTTACAGGGCAGAACATTAAATGGTACAATTCAGCGAACGCAACAACACCCATCCCAATGCCTAATGGTACACCCGCAAATGGAACCGTTACCTATTACGTCACTTCGACCGTGGGCTGTGAAAGCGCGAGAGTTCCAATATCCGTTTCTGTTTCCAAACCAGAGCCTCCAGTATTAAAAGCAAGTACCATCGACTATTGCCAAAATGCAAAGGCCGATTCGCTTTCCAAATCCGTGACGAATCCATCGAATAACAAATGGTACACAGCCGCAACGGGTGCTTCCATGCTAGCTTCGCTTTTGCCGTCGACTACAAGTCTTAAAACCTATTCTTATTATGTATCACAAACGGTACAAGGCTGCGAGAGTGATAGAACATTGCTCACTGTAAAGATAAACCCTTCGCCGCGACTAAGCACCGGAGATGTGGTTTTAACGGGCTCTGGCATAGATATCACAGCCATTGTAAAGGATTCAAACAACGCAGGTGGTACTTTTACTTATTTTAAGGATTACAACCTATCTCAAAGTGCACAAGCGCAGTCTATTTCCACTCCAGGAATTTATTATGTAAAAAGCGCACTAGGCGCTTGCTCGGATACTTCAACGATTAGGGTAAGTGCTGCAAATCTTGCCAACCAAACCATATCCTTTCCTGCTATAGAGGCAAGAACATTTTCTATCTCTAAATTCCCTCTAAATGCTACCTCAAGTGCTGGCCTCCCAATTGCCTATTATTCATCGAACCCGGCCATTGCATCAATCACCGATGGAGTTGTTAGCATTAACGCTGCGGGAACCGTTACAATTACGGCCACACAAAATGGAAATGCAACAACCAATCCTGCCTTGAATGTGTCAAGACCCTTGGTAATAAAACGTGCGCAGCAGCTCATCAACTTAACTGCCGCTTTGGACAATAAACCGATGGGCAGTGCTAATTTTTCAATACAGGCAGTTTCTAGTGTAGGCCTCCCTCTTACTTATTCGTTAGTTTCAGGTCCTGCGTCTATCACTTCCAAAGGTGTAGTTACCGTGAGTAAGAGCACCTCTGGAAGGGTCACAATCTTGGTAAGTCAAGCTGGGGAAGAAAAATTTGCACCCGCAGACACTACGTTTTCCTTCGAAGTGCTTTCTAATATTCTTGAGTCAAAAGTATTTCCTGAATTCATAAGCCCCACCGCAACCACAGGCATCTCTATCACTGCAAAAAGTACCGTTACGGTAAATGAAGTAAAGTTTTATTTTAAGAAGATCACACAAAATAAGTTTGACAGCGTCATAGTTTCTGCTTTTGGCAAAACCTATTCTCCTGACCTGACTGGAAAGATCGACGAGATTGGGATTCGCTATTGGTTTAAGATCACGTACAATACGAATCTTGTCGAATACACCGATACCACTATCTCCCATACAGAATATTTGCAAGGGCTGAGTCTTCCGCCGTTGAGCGCTGGCACTAAGACAGAGGATTACAAAATCATTTCTGTACCGCTATTACTAGAGGGAAAAATTGCAGGCAACGTCTTTGATGAGCTGATGCCCTTAGAGAAAAATAAATGGAGATTGTTCCATTATTCTACCGAGGACTCGACCAATGTAGAGCTTTCGGCCAATGATCAGATTTTGCCAGGCAAGGGCTATTGGATCATCTCTAGAAACGGTGCTACTGTGAATACCGGAAAGGGAAGGGCAGTAGAGGTAGATGAAAAAACACCATTTAAGCTCCAACTAAAAAAAGGATACAACCAAATAGGAAATCCTTACAACTTCCCAATCAGTTGGAGTCAGATTCAAAACTACAACAAGTTCGCTGGGGTGGACAAGTTAAAGATATATACCAACACCGGCTGGCAATCTGCCAATACCTTGCAAACCTTTGAAGGAGCTTATGTTTTCTCAAGCAGTGATGTAAACTATGGAGTACCGGCTAGAAAAATCGATGGTACTCTACTTAGGGCCTCTTCAGAGAGGCAATCTGAGGAAGGATGGATATTGCCACTTACCTTGTCCGACCAATCAGGATTTAAGTCAGAAGCTGGAATTGGGATGAAGCCAGATGCTAGCAGTAGCAAGGATAGCTATGATGAGATTACCATGCCAAGGTTCTTCAAATATCTAGAGTTAAACTTTGCACACCCTGAATACTTTGCTCCAAAATTTTCTCAGGACGTAATTCCTGAAAGTGACAACCATGTATGGAACTTCACGACAGAATCAAGTAAGGCGGAGGGTAATTTGTCTTTGGCCTGGGATGTAAAAGAACTTAAAAATCAAAAGAAGGAATTTTTTCTTTTAGATACAAAATCGGGAAGTACTGTAAACATGAAGGAGCAAGGCACCTATCGCATGTCAAGCGATGGGGCAAGGAGCATGGCTATTTATTATGGAGATCCCGCGTTTATCAATACTACCCTGGCTCCAACCGAGACGCAAATCATGGATCCATTTCCCAATCCTTCATCGCAAAGTATCACCATCCCCTATACCTTGGCGCCAAGCGCTGGAAGCTATCATGTAGACATTTGTTTATATGACATGTATATGAAAAAGCTGTCAACATTGGAGGAAGGAGCAAGGGCAGCGGGTTTCTATCAATCTGTTTGGAACAGAAACGATGTGTCAGCTGGCTTATATGTAATAAAAGTAAAGGTTACTTCAGAAGACGGCTCACATAAAGAATGGTTGAAAAAGGTTATTGTGAAATAATAGTTGCCATCCGGAGTTTTAAATAACATAAAAACAATTGAAGACTTCGATTGTATTTATATTGAAAAATTGGGATTTTGAAATTGTCGGCAAAGATTTTGCTAGGCGACTAAATACTTTAAATAAATCTTATGAACAAACACCTAATATTATTTTACGCACTACTTAGCTCACTAGGAAGCTTTACCTCGTCCTTTGCTCAAAAATTTCCTGATCTTGATAAAAGTCCACATGACATAAGCTACCATCGTGGAAAGGACAAACAACCTTTAATTAAAGCCATTTACGGCCGACCACAGAAAAAGGAACGGGTTATATTCGGGGAGCTGGAGCCTTACGGTAAAGTATGGAGAACCGGCGCGAATGAGGCTACTGAAATTAAATTCTATAAAGATGTCACTATTGGCAACAAGCTGGTAAAGGCAGGTACATACTCTTTATTCACCATTCCAGATAAAGATAAATGGACGGTGATATTAAACTCGGAACTTGACCAATGGGGCGCCTACAGCTATAACAGCGAGAAAGATGTATTGAGAACAGAGGTGCCCGTAAAGGCGTCACAAACGCCGGTAGAAGCTTTTACCATTGTTTTTAAAGAGGATAAAACCGTATCCATGATTTTGGCTTGGGATAAGGTGGTTATTGAGCTGCCGATCACCGTTCAACCATAATAGGACGGGATTAATGCAGACTGTAAGCATTCTAGGAGGAGGCTGGGTGGGTTATCCACTCGGCCTCTTTCTTTTTGAAGAGGGATATACTGTCAAGATAAGCACGACCTCTGCTGAGAAGCTGGCCTTGTACAATCGAGATGGCCTCAATCCCTTTTTAATAAATCTTAAAAGTAACGAACCCGCGCAACTAACGAATTTTTTGGACACGGACTATTTGGTGGTTTGCATCCCGCCATCATTAAAGTACCAGTCTTCAGAGGATCATATTTCGCAGATCCAGTTTTTATGCACACAGATAGAAAAACATTCGATCAAGAAAATAATCTACCTAAGCTCTACATCTATTTATAAGGAAGAAAACAGAGAGGTGTTGGAGTCGGATGCCATGCAAATGGATGATTATTCGAATAAGACCATCGGAGCTGTAGAAGAGATGTTTAGAGCCTTTGCAAATTCTTATATCTTAAGGTGCGGCGGGTTAACTGGCTATGACCGAAAATTGCTTAAATTTTTTGTTGGTAGAGAAAACCTGCCAGAAGGCAACTGCCCGGTAAATCTGCTTCACCGCGATGACTTGTTAAGTGTGATTTCACTTATCATTAAATCCGATATCAAAGGAGAAATTTTTAATGTATGCTCGCCGTTACATCCCTCGAAGTCTGTCTTTTATACTAATATCGCAAAGCAGGATGGCGTTCCAGCCCCCAGTTTCGCCATGGATGATTATGCAAATTTTAAAATTGTAATTCCAGAGAAGTTATGTCAAACGCTGCCTTATACTTTTAAATTTCCCGATCCGCTGCTTTATAGTTATGATGACAGCCAGATTCCTCGTACTGACAAGACACAATAATCTGGATGTAATTTTTTCTCCCCACCCATGTCATCCCGACAAAGGAGAAACCTGGCGTTTTTCTTTTCGGAATAAAAGTTTTGGTAGAAGAGGGAAAGTTCTTCAATCCAGAAATACGGATCCCTCGTGCCCTCGGGATGACAGTGTAGGAAGGGGATAACAAGTTCCCGCTGTCATCCCGACAAAGGAGGGACCTGGCGTTTTTCAGTTCTGAATAAGAGTTTTGGTGAGAAAAGATGGATAGGCGGCATTCCAGGAATATAGATCCCTCGTGCCCTCGGGATGACAATAATGATGGGGATGACAATGATGAGCAACGTTCTCAATG
>DASVUU010000454.1:0-9720 GCA_036386935.1 Cytophagaceae bacterium
AACAACCAGTGCGTTGGAATTTGGAGAAGTTGGTAAACCCTTGAGTTTAATTAATCGGCTATTTGTGTCCAGCAAACTAGAAACAAGTTTTTCCTGATCTTTTATTTTTTGCTCAGACGAGTATTTAACTTGATTATAAGTACTTGCAAGCGTGGAGTTCTCCTGCTGTAAGGCTACTAAACTGTTTTCCGCAAGCCTCCATTTGTGCCGAAAATAGAAGGCAGCAAACAATGAAATAATCGCAATGGTAACTGAGGCGGCGATAAGGCTTTTATAAAACTGGTTTCTTGAAGATATACTGATAACAGGTGTGGTATCTTTATTCTCCTTAAAGTTTGAGTGAATAGTATTATCTATTTCAGTGCCTTCGCCGAACAACTTTTCAAAAACCTTCTTTTTTACATCGGGCGCTGGGGCCACAGCATGGGCATTTGCATAATTTTCAAAAGCTGATTCAATTATATTCAACTCCTCTCTAACAAGAGGATATTGGCGAGCAATCTCGTCGACTTTCGCACTTTCAATCGCATCTAATTGCCCTAGAACGTAAGCTTCTAATATTCCCGACGATATGTATTCTTCAATATTCAATTCACAAACAATTTTCTTAATTTTTCCATAGCAGACCTAACCCTAGTTTTGACAGTACCTAAAGGAATTCCAAATTCTTCTGAAATTTCAGATTGAGAATATCCTTTAAAATACATTAGGTCTATTAATGAACGCTGATCATTGTTTAAATTATCTAGCATGTCCCTAACTCCTATATATTCTGGCTTAAATCTTTCTTCGTAACTTTTATCTACTAAAGATACGTTGACATCAATGTCATTGGATTTTAATTGTGATTTATATTCTTTCGATCTTATCTTGTCAATTGCCAGATTTCTCGCAATATTAATCATCCATGTGAACAATTTCCCCTTATTTTTGTCATAATCGTTAATTTTATGCCAAACCCTCAATAAACAATCCTGCAAAACTTCTTCCGCTGTATCTTCGCTTTTTACAATTCTTAAGACAACCCCATAAACCGCGGCAGAATACTTTTCATATAGGTATTCCATCCCCCTCCGATCTTGGCATGTTAAAAGATGTATAAGCTCATCTTCAGGTATAAAACTATTTTGTCTAATTGATGTCAAGGTAAAAATTATAATTAGAGATGATATTGTTGAAAAAACTGGTTATCCTGTTTAACAAACACATCCTTAATTTGTTCTGAACGATATTGATTTAAATCAAAAGTTTAAATTAACGAAGTATTTTTTATTATCCACCTATTCTTTTAAAACAAAGTTTTTCCAAGGAATTAACCTAAAAAGTATTATTTGCAGGTATAGATTTTAATATTTCTTCTTGTTCTAATATAAAAACACCCGCGTCTGTGTAGTAAATCTCAAAAAATCCTTTTTTTTCTGGGGTCTTTAACTTGAGCTTTATCTCGTAGATTTTATCTGCGTTGGTTTTTATTTCCTTGGCCTTAATAAGAGTGAAACTCCCGTAGCGCTTTTTTAAATCGTATAGGACCTTTTTTCGAATAGTGTCGTTAATTTCTCCAAACTTAATTTGTCTTTTAGTTGAACCAAGCTGGTTATTAGAAAGAAATATCAATTCGTATTTTTCCTCCTTATTTTTGAAGGCGGCTTCGTATAAGACAGTGTCATTTATAATTTCTTTAAAGAACCTAATTTTTCCAGCAGCGGGATATGCTTGATTTATATAGTTTTTGATTGCGGCAGGTACATCTTTCACCTTTACGTCCACATCCGTTTGGGCGTGTAAATTGCTAAACCGGGAATTGCATAACAGTGATACTACACAGAGAAGGATTACCTTCAAAATTGCCTTAGGGTCCATTTCAAAATTATTGATTTGCTCTATTTGTTAGCTATTTAAGACAGCAATATCGACAGACTCGAAAATAGTTTCGACTAAAATCGGCTGATAACCTGGCAATTTGGAAATTGTTTAAAATAAGATCGTTTTTTTTTACAACTCCTAAATACTATTGCCGTTTATGGTGATAACCAGCTAATTCTAAAGATATGAATCTCAACTTTAAATCACTCATTGCAACGCTTTTTATTAGTTACTTTCTTATTGATAGTAGCATGGCGAAGAATTACTCTAGGCCAAATAGTGATTTTGTTGTGTTGAATACAAAGGATACGATTTTTGGCAAGGTAATGACGCTCTATACCCTTGGAATTTCGCAGCCCTATTGCGGAAAATTGAAATTCAAACAAGATAATGGAGAAATAAAGATCTTGCATCCAATAGATATCAAATCATTTTCGCGTAATGGCCAACTTTATGAAAGTGCGTTAATAGAGGATAAAGGAAAAGACTTCGTTTTTCTTCCTTTGATAATATCAGGAAGAATATCCTACTACCAGGTTTGCTTTAATAAAGATTTAGGTGCTGGATTTGAAAATGGCGAAAATGCCACTGCATATAATGCCATGGAATATAGGTTTTATATTAAAAAAGAAGGTGGAAATCTTGAATCTGTTACAAAAAAGAACTTTGACAAAATCATCAACAATTATTTTCATGACTCAAAATACTATGCCTTTATACAAAATGATATTAAAGTGGAATATTTTCAGATATCGAAACTAGTACAAGCCTATAATGCAGAGCCAAATAACGATAGACAATTAAATAGAAGCACCGCTAACTTGCATCATGAATAGACTTTAAAAATCCAAAATGATATTTAAAGAGGTCGCTTTGACCTCTTTTCTATTAAATCGGCTCGTCATTCACCTTGCATAAATTTGCCTGCACTTAAGACAGACCCACTACTATTCTTAAAAATTGATTTATAAAGATACAGCCCAGGGCGTTGTATAATGCTTGAATCAATTGTAAGGTTCCCCTCTCCCACTCCAACGTATTGATTGTGTTGACCGACCGCTTTACCGCGAGAGTCAAAAATTATTAACTCTAAGGTCCCTTCTTGGAGAGTCCTATATTTTAACGACCCATCGTATTGTGTAATATTAAAGTATTGACCGTTAGAATTATCCCGATTGGATAAATTATCCTGAGCCAACGATAGTCCTAAAATAACAGGGTCATGATCTGAAAATCTATATGGCGCATCACTAGAGAGATACGAAGGATTGGTCTTCATTCCATAATCTAAGACACGTGGCTCATCTGCATTTACATGCCACTTTGCCGAACCCCTCACCTGAGGCAAAAGCGTTGGTGTAACGAGCGCATGATCCAAAGAGCCAGATTGTCTAGCGAAGACATAGGAATAATCATTTTTTATTATAGAAGTCATTCCTTCGGAACGCAATAGATCTAGAGGATCTTCCTCACTATAAGAATTGAAGTCGCCTATAAGTAAAACATCTTTGTCTTGTGAGGCATCTTGCACTCTGTGGATGAACTTCAATAAGGTGGATGCTTGGGCTTTTCTCTGTGCATTGAAACAACTTTGGCCGTCCTTCTGGTCTGTATCAAGGCCTTTGGCACCGCTGCATCCTTTGGATTTGAAATGATTTACAATAATAGAAAGCACGCCACTTTGATTGTCCACAAATGTCTGTGACAAAGGAGGTCTATTATGAATAACATTGGTGTCTGATAATGATAATTCAATTGGTGTGACACTTGTTGGCTTATATATTATTGCTACTTTGATTGCATCTGTTCCAGCATTACCCCTAGCTCCCCGCGGATCGGCAATTTGCTTATAGACAACTTTGCCGGAGGCTTCATTTACGGCATTTACTAAATCCTGGATGGCAGAAAGCGGACCATCGCCATCATTTTCAATTTCCATAAGACCAATGATATCAGCGTCTATGGCCTTGATCGCATTGACTATCTTTGCTCGCTGTCTTTCGAATTCTTTTAGGGTTGCTGCTCCCCGCGAAGTTGGGAATCCGCCGCCAGTGCCATTACCGTTAAAATAATTCAGAACGTTCATACTTGCAACCTTTAGGCTCGATGCTCCTAAAGAAGGTACTTCAGGTCTATCGGAGTAAATAAAATCCGGTGTATCAATTGGTTCAATTTTATATTCATTATTTGCGAAATTGACCACTCCTAACAGATCAAGAACTTTGCTACCAACGCGCAAAGAATTTTCTTTGGATAAATAGGGGACTACGGGAGGATTCGGTTGTGTACTTCCATCATTTAATATCACATAATTTGAATTGTTGCGAGATTCCTGTTCAATAATAGCTGCAATATTAGAGGTACCTTCAAAGGACGTATTTTGCGCAAACTCATCATTCGGATCGACTATTTCCGTGGGGACATAAAGGCGGCTAGCTGCTGAAAGAGAAAGTTCACCATATTGTCCTAAATAAAAATTATCCGTTACCGTTAGTTTTTGTTTGAAATGAACCAACATACCTTCAAACTTTTCCCATGCCTCTTTCTTTAGGGGCAAGGCGACCTCAACTGGCTTGATTGGATGGTTCTTTGTTGATAGCGTTCTTATTGAGGTAAGCTCTGCAAGTTCAGTAAGTTTGAAGTATTCCTTGACAGTGCCTGTGACCTTTATAAAATCTCCAAGGGCAATACTTGTATTTTTATTGTCATCAAATATAAACATGCCATCGGAGGTATTCTCATTCCCGTCGCCAACGGTATCCTGGATAAAATATCCCTTTAGTTGGTTCTTGCCGTTATAACTGGCCGTCACCACGCCGCTTGTAGTGACTATTTTATTTATATGTGGGCTAACACTATCTGCACCTTGTATTTCAAATATCCTTAACGACGTTTGAGCGTAGCAAAGACTGGAACTCAACACAACTGATATTGCTATGCTTGTTAATATCAACTTACACATCATCGTATTTAATTTTAAACTGGTAGACAATTATTACTTTGTCGGGATATCTGGGTTAACAATTTATCTCGAAATCAATTTAGTAATGTGAGTGAGGGATAGCAACGGATACCCCACAGGCCCGCTTTTCGCGGGACGAGGAGTAGAAGTGAATAGCCCGGTGCCGCTTTTCGCGGCGCACTCTCAAATTTTATCATTTATAATTATAATAAGCCTACAAATGCGATCCTCTCTCTTATATTTTACAGCGACGGCTCAGGGATTATATTACCTAATTACTGGAATTTGGCCTCTTGTCGACATCGATAGCTTCATGTTTATAACTGGCCCTAAGGTAGACATATGGCTGGTGCGAACTGTTGGTGCTATGATATTAGCGGTCGCCATACCCATACTTAGCGCAAGATATTACAATAGGATCACTTTTGAAATTGTCTTAATGGCAATACTTTCAGCTCTAGGCCTGACGCTGATTGATATCATTTATGTTTCCAACGGTACTATCTCTCCCATCTATTTGCTAGATGCGGCGGCCGAGATCCCGCTCATAATTCTTTGGTTAATTGGCTGGAAAATGGACAAAATTATAAAGGCTAAAAGTTAGGCAATAAACATTGTAAGGTTGAGTATGTTATTTTTTAAAGGAATATTATGAAAGCGATTTGGAATGATAAGATAATAGCGGAAAGTGATAAAACTATGAAAATAGAAAATGACACGTACTTTCCAATTGAATCGATCAATATGGAATACTTGCAGAAGAATGGCAATAAGACGGAATGCGAGCCACAAGGTGATGCATGCTACTATGACTTAGTAGCTGGCGAAAGAAAATTGACTGACGCCGCCTCCTCATTCGACCAACCTGGCGAGGGTTCTGAACATATGAGAGATTTTATTGTCTTTTCTAAAGATTTAAGAATCGAAGACTAATGTGGTTGTTTTTGTAAAGGGACACTATTTAAATTCTTTCGCGAAGGATTGATCGTTAAATGAATAAATATCCTTTCCTAGTGAAATGATATTTTCATTTATGTGCAGTCGTTCAAGTAATTTGGTGCGCTCAAAGTTTTCTTTATGAAAGCTCGTATACGCATTGACCAAATCACTAGAAGTACACTTTTCCGGTAAAACTTCTTGCAATAATGGTGTAAACCAACTCAGCTGTTTTAACCGTTTGTGAGCTTGAGATATAATTTCTAAGTGATCTGCCGCCAGCTCTGGGAGACGATCTAAACTAAACCACCGTGCTTCTTTAGCATCATCAGCTCCTTTTGGTTTATAGCATTCTTTTCTTATCAATGCGCTGTGGGCAACGGTGATAATACGCTCTCTGGGATCTCTGTCGATCGCGCTAAAGGAGTGAATTTCCACCAGATTGTCTATAGTAAGGTCTGTTTCTTCCTTTAGCTCGCGTCGAGCGCCTTCGATCACAGTTTCATTCATTTCTAGAAACCCGCCTGGCAAGGCCCAGAAGTTTTTAAAAGGATCATTTTTTCTCTTTATCAGCAAAACCTCCAGGTCTAGGTGATCCAGTCCAAACAAAACAATGTCTACAGTAATGGCAGGCCTTGGGTACTCGTATTGATACATCGGTATAGTTTTAATCAAAACATTTTTTGTCCCGAGAGGTTTGAATAATTCGAAACATTAATCTTTTATATTATTTAATTATTTGAAATTAAGTAATTAACCAAACAACATCTTTAAGCTTATGAAAAATAAAGTAAATCACCTGATAGCTTTTTCCGCAGTATTGTCAATGAACTGCATGGTTTCTATTGGAGCAAATGCCCAAACTACAGGGACGGGAACATCTAATGCAGGAGCTAACTCTCAGGAACAAGTTGCTCCCAATTCGACTCAGCATGGCACAATAGACTATACACCCGATGCGAATATGCATACTGCTAGGATGCAATCGGATCTGAAGTTGAAACCTGAGCAGGAAACGAAATTAAAGTCTGTAAATCAGCAAAGGGCTACGAAAATGAATGAAGCATATAAGAGCAAAAGTTCTGATACTACTGCCCTTATGAGGGAGTGTAATTCCATTGAAGAATGGGCTGACGCAGAATACAAGTCTATTTTAGACGCTGCACAATACACTACCTACGCCTCTGGAAAAAATACATACAACGAGTTTAAGTACAAAACTCCAACAACTAAGGTAAAAGGAACATCAGAAGAACTCAAAGTGAAGAATGAAACATCAACTGTAGACCAAAAAGTTAAGGTTCAGTCTGATTCCAAGAAAGGAAAGAAAACAGAACAAGAAGTAAAAATAAAATCAAAATCTAAATAATACTTTACCAGCCCTTGCCTAAGGGCTGGTTTTTTTTAAACTATTCGTACAGGTTTTTTATCTTTTCCGATAGCTACAAAGGTAAATATCCCTTCGATCGCCCTCTCCCTATTCTCCACGTACATTTCTTCTCTATACACCTCCACTTTTACTTGAATGCTCGTGCTTCCCACTTTATGTATCGAAGCTACAATTTCAATAATGGTTCCTGAGGGGATTGGCTTTTTAAAATCGATTTTTTCTGTACTAACGGTCACAATACTTTGTCTCGAAAACCTGGTAGCAGCGATGAATGCAACCTCGTCCATCAAGGATAGCGCCATACCTCCAAACATGGTATCATAATGGTTGACACTGTTTGGAAAAATAGCTTTAAAATGCCTCGTTTCCGCTGCTTTGATACGTTCTTCTATAGTCATGTTATTGTTTAAAATATGAAAGGTAATGAAAACCATTCAGAATTATAAGTTGTTGGTTTAATATGCTAATAAAGGAAAGATTAGAGTCACTGATTGATATAAAGCAAATATACCTCGAGCCAGCTGCCAAACTTTATCCAAGAGCAATAGAAATCCTTCATAAGTATCCTGACGCAGAGATCACGGAAGTGCCATCTCACTGGAATATACCGGCGCTGAATGGAAACGAGGGATCAATAGAGGACTGGATAAAGATCAAGAAAAATATATTGATACTAGGAATAAAGAAATCGCTCAGCTGCCGGGCGAACACGCGCAGCTCTAATTTTGTGGCGCCCTCACTTGCTAACGGGTGTACCATGGCCTGCTCCTACTGCTATGTGCCAAGGAGGAAGGGTTTTGCCAATCCCATTACCGTATTTGTAAACATAGAGCAAATATTGAAATACCTTAAAGGACACGCATCACGGCAAGGCGCAAAAACAATTAATGACCAAATCGATCCCTACTTTTGGGTCTATGATATCGGAGAAAACAACGACTGTTCTGTAGATGCCTTAGTGAATAATAATATAGAGGACATGATACATCTGTTTTCCGAGCTGCCCAATGCTAAAGCGACCTTTGCCACAAAGTATGTAAACCCGCAAATGTTAAGCTTCAATCCCAGATTGAAGACCCGAATTAGATTTAGCTTGATGCCGGCTAATATTTCCAAACTAATAGACATTCGTACGACTCCTATTTCTGAAAGAATAGACGCCATCAACGATTTTGTGGAAGCTGGTTATGAGGTGCACCTAAACTTTTCTCCTGTTATCTATTATGAAAACTGGCTAAAGGACTACAGGGAATTATTGTCCGAGATCGATGATAAGCTAAATCAAAAGTCAAAAGCGCAGCTAAAGTGCGAAGTAATTTTCCTCACACATAACACAATGTTACATGAAATAAATATGGGTTGGCATCCCAAGGGTGAGTCAGTATTGTGGAAGCCAGAAATACAGGAGACAAAGTTCTCTCAGACCGGTGGAAAAAACCTCAGGTATAAACGAAATTTAAAGTCTAAATGGGTGGAAGAATTCACGGACCTATTAAACGAATGCCTTCCCTATTGCGAAGTTAGATATGCTTTTTAATTTGTTGTGTAAATAAGCTGGTGAATAGTTAGAAAATAAAACCTTGGAGCAAGAGACGGGGAGTCTCTTTTGCGCTCCAAGATCTTTCAACCAGCTATGATCAAATATAGGTGAATATTATTTGTATACAGCATTTTTTAGATGAATGACGCCCACGATTAGACAAATAGTCACATTGAATTTCTGGAGCTGAGAATTCCTTTTTAAAAGACTATCTAATATAATAAATGTGCTATTTAAACTGCAAAGGGCAAATATTCAATTTCTTGGCTATTGTTCCTCACATAGGAGTTTATGATTCTTTGAATATCCGGATTGTCAGGATAGGATTGTAAATGGGTTTTAAGCTCTTGGGGAGAATAAAACGTGGAGTCTGTTGGGTAGTAACCAAAGCCCTGGTACCTGCCGTTTTCAATCATCACAAAAGACTTTTCCGTAGATGTCTTTCCCTTGCCAGATAAGATAAAGGACTTTTCACTATCCAAAGTCGATATGGCGCTCAGCAACCGTAAATTATAACGTTCTATTTGCTCGAAATCTAGAGTGTTGCAAATTCCATTCGTATCACAATCTTGGTCAGAACAAACTTTTTGCAAGCCACAAAGTCGAGGGCAAAGTTTGTGTTCCTCACATTTTTCGACCAAAAAATTTCTTGCTTCAGCAATGTTGTGGAAGGTATAGACGGGCTTTTCAAATTTCTTAACGGGGCTTATGCACAAGCGCCTAAACCCCGCGATGTCTTCATACATGTAGATACCGGTGTTGGTTGTATTCCGTTTGTGGCTATTGTTATATGGAGGCCAATATTTTTTGATTTCATTGCACTCCAGAAGTAGGGCAAGCAACTCGTTGCCACAAAGCTCAAAGCCGATGGAGTGAATGTCGTTGATTAACCCCGGTTTTAACCTCGTTTCCGATTTGCCGGAAAAGTGACTGGTGATACGTGCTTTAATATTAATAGCTTTTCCTACGTATAAGATTTTACCAACCTTGTTGTAGAAATAGTAGACACCGGTACTTTCTGGAAGTTTG
>DASVUU010000455.1:0-13055 GCA_036386935.1 Cytophagaceae bacterium
TTTTTTATTTTTTCATTAATATTGTAACTTGATATCAAATTTACAGTTTAAATAGAAAAAATTTTTTTATGAAGATATTGGTTTGCATAAGCCACGTTCCGGATACCACTTCCAAAATTTCCTTTACAGACAATAATACTAAATTTAATCCAGCAGGTGTACAATTTATAATTGGACCTTACGATGAGTATGCATTGGCTAGAGCGATAGAATTGAAGGAAGCAGGCGGAGGCACTGTAACAGTTTTGAATGTAGGAGAGGCGGATACGGAGCCAACGATAAGGAAAGCACTGGCAATAGGGGCTGACGATGCGATAAGAGTAAACGCATTTCCAAAAGATGCATTATTTGTTGCTACCCAGATAGCTGCCGTTGCTAAAGAAGGTAGTTATGACGTAATATTAATGGGTAGAGAATCTATCGACTATAACAGTGGACTTGTACACGGTATCGTTGGCGCATTGCTAGATATGCCCTCTATCTCGCCGGTGATGAAGTTGGATATTGCAGATGGCAAGGCTACGATGGCTCGCGAGATCGAAGGTGGAAAGGAGATTGTAGAAGTTGCGTTGCCGTTTATAGCTGGCTGTCAGGAGCCAATAGCAGAGTGGAAAATTCCTAATATGCGTGGCATCATGAGTGCCAGGACGAAACCTTTGAAAGTAGTTGAAGCAGTTGGTGCCGAAGAGAAATCAAGAGTTGCCCAATATTCTTTGCCTGCACCAAAAGGTGCTTGTAAAATGATTGATCCTGCAACACCAGAAAAATTATTTGATTTGCTCAAGAATGAAGCAAAGGTTTTATAAATAAACATAAAAATATGTCGGTACTAATATTTGCAGAAGGGAACTCTGGTGAGATAAAAAAGACATCTCACGAAGCCATCGGCTTTGGAGCTGAACTTGCAAAAAAATTGAATACAACGGCTGTTGCAATTGTAATTGGAAAATACTCTGACGATTCGCTTCAGGCCTTAGGAAAGTTTGGAGCATCAAAAGTTCTGAACGTTAATGATGACAAATTAAGTGAGCCGTTGGCAATGCCCTATGCTTCGGTATTGGCGGAAGCTGCCTCTAAGGGTGGCTTTGATACAGTCATCTTGCCAAAGTCTTCCCTAAGTGATGCAATTGCATCTAGGCTGGCGATTATATTAAATGCTGCGATCGTTACAAATATTATCGAACTACCTGATACAAGTGCGGGTTTCAAAGTAAAGAAGGCTATCTATTCTGGAAAGGCTTTTTCTCATATTGAGATTACAACGGCTATAAAAGTCCTTACAGTAGTAAAAAATGCATTTGTAAGTGATGGCACCGGTGGCAACGCGCAGGTTGAGGTCTTCGCACCTCAAATAAACGAGGCTGACTTTAAAGTGCAGGTAAAAGAAGTACAGAAAGCAACAGGCGATATCTTACTAACGGATGCTGATATCGTAGTGTCAGGAGGACGAGGGTTGAAAGGTCCAGAAAACTGGCACCTAGTTATAGATTTGGCAAAGGAATTAGGAGCAGCTACCGGTTGTTCTAAACCCGTGTCAGATTTAGATTGGAGGCCACATCACGAACATGTTGGGCAAACTGGTATTAAGGTAAGCCCTAACATATATATTGCCTTGGGTATATCGGGAGCCATTCAACATTTGGCTGGAGTAAACTCATCCAAGGTAATTGTGGTTATAAATAAAGACCCTGAGGCTCCGTTTTTCAAAGCAGCTGACTATGGTATAGCAGGGGATATCTTTGAGATTGTGCCGAAATTAATTAAAGCTGCAAAAGAATTAAAATAGTATCGTGTGGAGAAGATTAAATTAGAAATATTAGGGCTTTCTTCAAGCCAAAGTCAATCAGGTTCATTTGCGCTTGTACTTGGCGAAGAAGGTGGCAATAGAAGGCTTCCAATAATAATAGGAATGTTTGAGGCGCAAGCCATCGCAATAGAAATAGAGAAGATCATTCCTAACCGTCCTATGACGCACGATTTGTTTAAATCGTTTTCGAGTGGGTTTAACTTTAGCGTGGAAGAGATAGTGATATCAGATCTGAAGGAAGGTGTATTCTTCGCCAAGATCGTCTGTTCTGATGGTATAAAGACCGTAGAAATAGATGCTAGGCCATCCGATGCTATTGCAATTGGGCTTAGGTTTGAAGTACCTATTTATAGTTATGAAAGCATCTTGTCTGAAGCCGGTATCGTCTTGAGTGACCTGAACGAGGAGGAAGAAACAAAGGCTGCACCCAAAGAGAAAAAGGAAGAACCTAAGAAGCGGAAGCCCGCAGATAAAACAAAGTCCGAGAGTATTAAAGATACGTCCTCAGATCAGCTAAAAACAATGCTTAATGAAGCGTTAGACAAAGAGGATTATGAAAAGGCTGCTCGTATCAGAGACGAATTAAATAAAAGAAATTGAAGTGACTATTAAGACAAAAAAAAATCCGCAATTGCGGATTTTTTTTTGTCTTATGGATTTTGATATGATTATTTTTTAGCGGCGGCTTTTCTAGCAGGCATTGCTTTCTTAGCAGCAGGCTTTGCAGCAGCTTTCTTAGGAGCAGCAGCTTTGGTTGCAGCAGCTTTCTTAGCTGGTGCAGCTTTTTTCTCTGCAGCTTTCGGCGCAGCTTTCTTACCTGACGTTTTAGCGGCACTCTTAGCAGCAGGCTTTGCAGCAGCTTTCTTAGGGGCAGCAGCCTTCTTAACGGCTGGTTTCCCAGGAGCGGCTTTTTTGCTAGCCACTGCTTTCTTGCCAGGAGCGGCTTTCTTAGATGCTACAGCTTTTTTTGCAGGAGCAGCCTTCTTTGCAACTTCAGCTTTTTTAGCAGGAGCTGCTTTCTTCGCAGCAGGTTTTGCAGTAGCTTTAGCCGTTACTTTTGCAGCAACCGCCTTCTTAGCAGGAGCAGCTTTCTTTGTGGTACTTTTAGATGCGTTTTTCATAAGGGTTTTATCAATTGATTTTAGGAATTTACTAGCTGTTGTTTTTATTGCTCTTCTTATCTTTTTTGAGTCAACGATGTGAAGGCTGGAAAGTGCATCGGATAATTTTGACCGAAGATCTTTTCTAATACTTTTATAACTTAGTTTTTTTTCTTCAGTCATGTTTGCAAGTGAAATCTAACTTGTTATTATACCACTAATGTAAATAAAAAGTTTAGACAATTTCTTATTTGTTAAGATATTAATGAATAGCTGCAAATATTTAAATGAAAAAAGTGACGTCTATTTCTTGTTTTGCAAATTACTAAATAAAACATGATGCCTCGCGAGTGCCTGTAAAATCAGTCTTTACAGCGCGTAGTTCAAATGTAGTCTCATTGCGCGAACTGCTTTTTTAAAATTTTAAAACCGCGAAAAATAATTTAGATTTTTTTAAAATAATTTTCTAAAGATGATCCAAAAAGATAAATATTCACTGTTGAAGCTAGAGGAAGGCGCCTCGCGCTTGTTCTTTTTATTCTAACGTTTAGACTATAGGATCCATTTTTAGCCAAGCGATTTCAAATTTGAGTTCAAATAACAATCATTTTTCAATGTGCTTTTCTCATGTTTACTTTTTTAAAGGCGTTCGGCAAGCCCTGATTTTATTGAGGGATAGAGGCACGTCAATATTAAATTGAGCCAGCTAATAATATCGTACGTCGCTACCATTGCAATTTTTGTAGCAGTAGAATTATCGTTAGTCGCTTTTAGGTGGGATTGAGAGTGTGGAAATACTCCATATTTGATAGGCAATATTTTTCGCAAAATCGGAAATAGATTTTTTCTAGTCGGTTTAAATTAGAAGATAGATTGACTTCTATTGCTAAGCAGCCGGAGTCATATGGCGTTTAAATAATTGCGTTGGACGTGGGCTGGAGTGTTCGTCAGGTTGCCTATAGAATTTCGCTGAGGTTTTTTTTTACACGTTGCAAAAATATGTAGGCTGCTTCGTAGTTTCCTATCCAACGCCATTTCTGCTGCTATAATTGAAGATAGTTTGCTTTATTGAATCTCCCGGTTGTTTCTGAAATCGCATGGCAAGAATACAAAGACCTTCTATATAGAGACTAGATTCAATCTATCTGAGGTGGGTTGATTGGTAGATTTATTTTTATGCTGGTGCCTTCATTGTATGCACTGTGAATTGAAAAGGTGCCCTGTAGTTTCTGAACGGCAATCTTTACAATATATAAACCCAATCCACTTCCTTTCGAGTAGGCACTGGCTCTGTAGAACATCTCAAACACCCTGTCATGCAAAGCAGCTTCAATTCCAATTCCGTTGTCTGAAACTTTGATGTGAATCATATCGTCGCACACTACCTCGATTTTTACACTCGGTTTCTCAATATTGCGTTTTCGATATTTGATGCTGTTGTTGACAAGATTTCTAATAACGGAGGTGAGGATATTTTTATCTGTATATAAAACTAAATCTTTTGGGAAGTCAGCTTTTATCTCTACCTGTTCAATTTCGGAGTTGTCAACTTCATTAAGATTCGAAAGTACGTCTTCCATCAGTTCACTCATTTTGAAATGTTCTTCCTCAACTTGTCCTATCTGGAGTCTAGTTACCTCTAGCAAATCGATAAGTACTATATCTAGACGTTGGGTGCACTTTTCTATAAGGTTGAAATAATTCAGCGCGACTTCCTCTTTGCTTTCGTCTTTGGCGATGTTTATAAGTCCTATCACAGATGTCAACGGCCCCTTGAGATCGTGACTTACCTTGTATATAAAAGTATTCAGTTCTTTATTTTTCTGCTCAAGCGCATCCTCTACCTTTTTCTGTTCTGTAAAATCTTTCAGTATATAAATAGTGAAGTCACCGTTCTCAGAATTTACGACGAATTGTTTTGAGCTTACAAGCTTGTTTCTGTTGCTATGCGTTTTGAGATAAAAGTTTCTTTCTGCTCCTTGAAGCAGTGGGTCATCGCTCACGTTTCTTAAGAGGTTAGTGATGATTTTTCCATTCAGGGACTGCACGTCGAATTCCGAAAGCTCACAAAAGGTTTTATTGGCGTATTCAATAGTTCCTGCACCATTCACCAGCAATATACCGTCATTCAACAAGTCTAGCACATGTGCATAGTTTTTATCCTGGCTTAATATTTTGCTTAGTAATTCCCCTGAAAAATTATTTGAGCTTGGATCCATATTTGGTTGAATTATATAAAAATGATTTTAGATTTTTTAATGGAATTGAGGCTAACGTTGTTGCCACGTTGCACAGATTATCTTATATCAATTCGATATTAAGTGCTTGCAATGTAAAGCTAGGGCGTGATGGTGGTATTTCATAATTTAATTCGGTATAACTGAGTGCCGTCTTGAAGGTTTAATGAGGAGATGCGACTATTTTAGGCTCATTAATGAAAGTCTCACTTATAAATGGTGCTAACCTCGCTGAACGATTGTAAGAGCTTGTCAAATCAAGCGGAGGAAGAAGCATGCTTGGGATTCAATGTCTCAAACGTATTATAAGTAGTGTCAAGAGGGAGTAGATTCGATATGCCGCACTCACTCGTATCGCGTGTATTTTAGCCACTTAAAGATGAATTGTTGCACAGCCGGCCCTTAAGTCTGCGGGAGAGGACGTAGTCTGCTTCGGCTTTCGGGAAAAAAGCTTTTCAGAAGGACCGTTCGGTTTCACGTTCAACAAATGCAATTTTCCTCTGGGTGGCCCTCTAGCTGGAACAATTTATTTGCAGGGTGAGAGAGTGGAGCGCGATGCCTACGGCCAAGCCCATCATTCTAGTCGTTTCGCGGCAATAGCGTCGAAAATTGCATAGACATAAGCGAAAAGGATCTCCACTTATGTGCCTATCGGAAGGCATGGGTAACGTTTGGGATTTTGTTTAGAAGGTTATTCAAGGAGTATCTTGTCAATGCTGACGCCTTCTGCATGATAGAGCTTGATGATATATAATCCTGGTTGAAGGTGTTCCAATTTTAAGTCTGTTCTCTTTCCTAATATATTTGTTGAATAGACCTTCCTTCCGGCGCTAGAATATACTTCAACTTTTGCCTCTGAGTAGGAAGAAGTCAGACTGACGGTACCGTTAGACGGATTTGGAGATATAAAAATCCCGTTCTCTTGAAGTGGGTTAGCATTCTCTGTAATGGGCGTTGACCATAGTGATCGGGCGATTCTGTTTCTTCCTGTTCCATCATAGCTTATAAAATCTCCTCCAATTAAAATTTTCCCATCGCTCTGAATGGCTACTGCAGAGATATGCCTCGTAAGGTCGTTGAGCGGAAGGTAACCGGCCCCCTCGCCGGGATTGAAATTTACGTCTAGCGATCCATCACTGTTTAGCTTTGCAATGCCATTTCTTTCAACGTTATCATAGCTAGTAAAGCCTCCTACTATTAGAATTTTACCATCGTCCTGTAGCGCGATCGCGTGAACATCACCATTTGCTCCAGTTCTTGGATCAAAAGTTCTGTCGAGGCTTCCATCTTTGTTCAATCTTGCTATACGGTTTCTTTCAATACCATTACAAGCCGAAAATCCTCCGCCAATCAAGATTTTACCATCAAGTTGGATAATGATTGCTTTAACATTACTTACTCCGCTGGCTTGGGTACTAAAGCTGGGATCGAACGATCCGTCACTGTTTAAACGTGCTATACCAACTCTCTCCCAGTTAGGGTAAGTGTAGACGTTAAAATTGCCGGCAATAATAATTTTTCCATCTGATTGAGGAGCCAACATTGAGACAGTCTGATTATATTTTAAAGGGGAAAGGAAGGTTTGGTCAAGACTTCCGTTGGAGGTTAGCCTTGCGATATTATTGTTCGAAGAGCTGTAAAAATCTCCTCCAATTAAAAGCTTACCATCGCTTTGTATAGCAATGGAATTTAAGGTTACATCATTAATGCTGCCGATATTATAACTGCTATCAATACTGCCGTTAGACTTTAGTCTAACGGTTTCATCTTTCTTATGAAGAGCCTGAGTTATTGTTTGTCTAACGATTAAAACTTTACCGTCATCTTGAAGGGCCATATGATTGACAAAGTCGTTCTCAGTAGTAGAAGGATCAAAACTACCGTCCAGACTGCCATCAGGCTTTAGCCTAGCAATACCATTTCTAGTAAAATTATTATATAATTTAAACCAACCTGAAATTAAGATTTTTCCATCTTTCTGAACTGCCAAAGATCTAATAGGACCGTTTGTTCCTGTTCCAGAGGCGAATTCCTTATCGAGGCGGCCATTGCTGTTGAGTCGAGCTAATTTATTCTTTTGAGCTCCATCATAAGTGGTGAAATATCCTCCCATCAAAATTTTGCCATCGCCTTGAATGGAGATGACATTTACACCAGAATTTACCCCTATCCCTTGCCTAAAGCTTGTATCGATAGTCCCGTTATTATTTAACCTCCCTATGCGATTTGTTCCTGGGCCATAATGGTCCTCCGCGCCAACCAAAATTTTGTCATGAATGTCAATGGCTATTGTATTAATTCTAGCTATAGATTCGTTTAATTTAAATTGAGAAATAAAGGTTGTATCTAGTCGTCCAGATTTATCCAATCGCGCGATCTTTCTTCTGGGAACACCATCATAGCTTGTAAACGATCCTCCGATCAAAATTTTGCCATCACTTTGAAGGGCTACAACATTTATAACTGCATCAGCGCTTAACTCTGAATCAAAATTGAAATCTGGCCTCCCATCTAGATTTAGTCTAACTAGGTTATTCAACCAAGCGCCATTACGCGTCGTAAACGATCCCCCTACGAGAATCCTGCCATCATTTTGAATTGCAATTGACTGTACTTGGTGGTCTTTGGAACTACCCACAGCATGAATATAATAAAAGCTTTGATCGCGGCTTCCATCGGGATATAGCCTTGCTAGATTGTCTTTAAAAGAACCACCAATCAATATCTTCCCGTCGCTTTGGATTGCGATAGTTTTCACTAGATCATCAGCCGTCTGTGCAGCGGAAAAAGTTGAGTCGAAACTTCCATCAATGTTTAGCCTCATCAATCTGCTGTAACCTGAAAAAGATCCTGCAGCCAAAATCTTGCCGTCGCTTTGAATAGCTATATTTTCAACCATCCATACCCCTTGGCCTGCCTTAAAACTTGTATCAAGGTTCCCATCAATATTTGTCCTTACTAAGTTGTGGACAGGGATGCCATTATAACTTGTAAATTTTCCGCCAATTAAAATCTTCCCATCTCTTTGAGTCGCGATCGCTAATACTTTAATATCACTTGAAAGATTTGCCCCGCCGATTCCGTCACCAGCACCAAATCCAAGGTCAGATGGGTTAAATGTGGCGTCGTTAGCTCCATCTTGAGCGAAAGAGTCGTTGAAGGTTAAAAAAATCAACGCGAAGGCCAGCGTTAAAAGAGGAAAAAGCTTTTTCATAAAAAAATAGGTTTATCGATGAATATCAAATTTTGCTCTAAATTAGTGACTTAAAGGACGAAAGTGAAAAAGTTTTTGCTTCCGTGTCGTTAATTAGATGATGATTTACTCCTGGTGGCTTGACTTCCACCTGAATAGACGCAGCCACATATGTTAATCTTAAAATTACTGTAATTAAAAGCAGGAACCTCATCTAGATAGTTCTACTTTTCTTTCGCAAACTTGATGGAGCTCGATTCAGATCAAGTAAGGATTTATTAGGCTGCTTTATCGACTTCCTATTAATTAATAGGGTCCAAATTAAAATTGCACTCTGCTAATATAGATCAATATATTTTAGTGCCGGTGAATTTTATACCGCCTACCGTATAACAACCTATAAAGCAATGATCTAAAATTTAATGAAAGGATAGTTAAGTGTAGATCGGTAAAATAACTGGATTTATCCATGATTTTATTTGCCTTTTTTAATGTTCCTAAAAAGTTTATAATTGTATAATTCATGAAAAAATCAATTGACAAAAGCAACAACTGATATCAAAACAAATAAGAAGATGTTAATCATAAGCACAAGTTTGATGGCATGGTTATCCAAACCGGGTAACTAATGTCCAGACTTTACTTGAGCAATGGCAAAGTCTTTGAAATGATCCCTAGCCGCCTATGGTACGCCAGATCTTACCAAAGGCTTATTTAATGCAAATCACCCCGCCGAATGCGCCGCCAGGTTTGCCGTCGGCTTAATTTTCGGTAGTTTAATCTATATATGACGGTTATATCCAGCCAGGTCAGAGTATTTGCAGTAGTTTTAGCAAAAAAAGAAAAAGCAAGTTGCCATGGGTAAACTATGTATAAATAACGTATAAATTTATTTAAAACACATAGGTATCTTTCGTCTTGTTATATATATCTGCTATTCAAGCGAGTGTAAATCTATTGTGTGCGATCCCTCCACAGTAAAATATAAGGGTTGTATTAGAAAATACTTATTAATTGGTGATTGATTTCTGTAGCCCAAATTAATCGTATTGTCTTAAATGTCAGTAGTCAGGTGTTAAAATTTAATTGTTAGATGTTGTGATAGGAATAATCAAAATGCTAAAAGGGTTTAAGAAATTAGAAATTATATTGCTGGTATTTTTCTTATCAAATATCTCGACCTATGGGAAAGACTCGACCAACCTGTTTGACAAAGATTCTATCCCGAATTTCACAATTTATTTTTACGCTGATAGTAGTGGTCATAAAAAAAAGGATCTTGACGTGATCGCCAACGCCGAAAGTCTGTTCAAGCCAAACGACCTTAATAAGAAAACGAATGAAGCTAGGCAGCCATCAACGATTATCTGGCTGAACGTCAAATTTACTTCCCCGTTAAAAAAAGACCTTGTTATTGATTTTCTGCCTTTTTATCAAAGCGTCACCTTATATTATTTTACCAAAGATTCAACGCTCCATAAGCATATCGTGGGCGTCAAATATCTATTCACAGACCGTAAATATTCCACAAATACTTTAGTTGCCGATCTTCCATCGAACACAATAAACAATTATTTTCTTAAATATGAATTTAACAAACATTTCCAAATAGCTGGATTTCAAGTAAGGACATTTTCAGACACATTCAATGGCAACATCAATAAATCAATTCTTAACACCATTTTGTTTACCTCCGTTCTTATAATTTTTTTACTAGCTGTGATGTTCTATTTTATTAACAGAGAACTACCCTATCTTTATTATGGATTCTACGCTTTATCTTTCGGGGCTTATGCAGCTTCTTGCCTCGAGATATGGTATATGTTTCCTCTTGTAAATCATTTTTCGCGGTCTACGTTTTTGTACTACATTCCTTTTTCATTGTCAACCATATTTTTTGTGCTATATATTTTAAGCTCTATCAAGGACAAAGCCAATGGAATTGCTATGATGATTTTGAACGTAGTTTTAGTAGTCAAGGCCTTGTCACTTTTTCTTGCCTTTATAGACTCGGAAACAGTAGAAATGCTGATACATACCTATTTTGTGAAGTTAGATGTAATTATTTTCGCAATACTGCTATGGATCATGGTGTTTAAATGTTACAAAACACCTCGAATAAATTTTTTTTGGTTGACCTTCGGGACATTGGTCATGCTTATTGGACAGGTCAATCATCGACTCACCAAGGGAGACTTAGTAGTTACATTTAGCTTTATTTGTTTTGATATTTTATGGTTTGGTATAGGCCTTGCTATTATTTATAAGATGACCAAAAATGAGAAGATTAAAGCTTTAAACGACGTCATCCAAATTAAAACAACCTATAATAAGGAATTGGAGACAACGGTTGAAAAGCGTACTTGGCAATTGAAGGAAAACATAAAAGTCATCGATGAGCTAAACGGTATTTTAAAAAGCCATAATATAGCCTTGTCAGAAAATGTATCACATCTACAGCATGTTAGGGTCTTAAATAAAGATGTAAGCTTTGAGGAATTCAAATCTCAATTTCCTAGTAAAGAAAGCTGTTTGGAGCTCCTGGCGGATTTGAAATGGAAAGGCAAATTTTTATGCAACGTGTGCGGTAATACTGAATATTTCAAACTTAAGAAGACTAATCAATATTTAAGAAAATGTACTAAATGTGGCAAAATACATTCTGCTACTTCTAACACTCTCTTTCATAACGTCAAATTTCCGTTAGAAAAAGCCTTCTATATACTCTTTCTTTCTACTTCTGGAAGAAAATATACTATAGAGGCTATAAGCGATATGATCTCTCTGAGAGCAGGCACCATTACGAATTTCAAGAAGAAAGTAGAAGAGACAATGGAAATAAAGAAATTTTCTAAAAATCCAGATATGACATGGCAGGATTTAATTATTTAATCACCCGTTTAGATTAATACCTAGCCAAACGGATTTTTTATTGATTCCTCCTATGTAAAAATTGACTTCTAGACCCACGGCTTTTCGGCATTATAAGACCGTAACAAAATTTGCTACAGTTCCACGATGGCGAAGTCACCTGAATAGGGCTGCCAAAATGTTAATTCGACAATTAAAACTAAAAAGATCTTGCTATTCAAAATAAGTTCTATCGAATTCTTCTACACGCTTTCATCAATGGGGTCATATTTAGTTGAGAAAACAGTATTGACACCAAGTCTGCTGAATAATTATATAGATGAGTTGCTAGCATACTCATACAATTTTCCACTGTCTCCCTTCTCCGAGATCAATTTATCTTTATAAGTCAATTCGGTTTCATACTTTAAAGCTCACATTTAAAAGCAGAAGAAATTGTACTTTTAAAACCTATATAAATCTCAAATAATTTTTCTTTGGTTTATTAAGCGTTGGATATCTTTTTTTAAAAATACATTATATCGCTTATAACAAATTAGTTGTGTGTATATTTTATAGGTTATTATAGCGACTACTCTCTTTAAATATGGATTTATAGCAGAAAAATTTGTCTTTTTTGATGATGATTTATTTTATATAATTGTACTAATACAGGACAATGCTTCCTTGAAAAGTCCTTATGAATTTAAATTTAAAAGAATACATAGCATATCGAGATCTTCTAAATGACTGTAATTGGAGTGGACAATGACTTAGAATGCGGATGCACCTATTACGACATAATTGATAGAAAGATAGAAGTAGCTTATTGGTGCCTGGAAGTACAATGCTTGTAAGAGTTGAATGATAATGGTCGAAAGACGAGATAAAAATCTATAGCTAAGGGGTTAGTTTGAGTGATCAGTCAACAGCGGTTTTATAGATTTTGCGCTGTTGTTTTTAAGTATATACCTATGCCTTGAAATTTAGACTCAAGACTGTATCAAGGGAATCGGTCAAGGGAATGAATTTTATCGCATACATCAGAAGAATCCAAAAAACTAAATAAACTGAATGGGACAAAATTGACCACCAATTGATGCTTGTTGACGGTTAGTCAATGGACATTACAACCTTAAAAATTAATATTATAAATAAAACTTAATTAAACTATGATAAAATCAATTTACAAAGTCAGTTTGTTGTTGGCAATGCTTGGGCCTTTATGGGCCTCGGCACAGACATCATTTACTGATGATTTCAACGCAGGCGTCACAGGGTGGGGTGGTGGATCCTACACACTCACCGCAGACAATGGGGCCGCAAAGGTGATAGGCTATAAGACCTTCCAATGGGATGCATTTTCCAAAAGTTTTGGTCCAATAGATATTTCTTCGTCTCCGTACGTAAGTATCAAAATAAAATCGAAAATCGACTTTAACATAACTGTAGGATTGGGCTTTGGCGATATGTCACAAGGGAACGTCAAATATCCTGAGAAGCCTGTTGCAAGTAGCGCTCTTGCAGGAAATAATCCTAGCAGTGAAATTGTTGCTTCCGATGACTTTCAGGAGGTAACTTTTAATTTTTCAGGTCTTACTGGCACAGGTGTAGATTTGACAAAGGTGACTTGGATAAACATATTGATAAATCCTTTGGCTGCCTTTGACAATAGAAGTGCTGGCCGAGAATTTTACATCGATGATGTAAAGATCGGTACCGCTGCAAAACTAACACCATCTCTTAGCAATGTTTCCAACCAGGCATTTACAGTAAAAGCGACAGGTTCAGTTGCCAAACTAGTAAAGTTGAGGAATATCACTAATGGAAGCGACGCAACAACTCCTGTTTCTATTTCAGCCACTAGT
>DASVUU010000456.1:0-2544 GCA_036386935.1 Cytophagaceae bacterium
GCTTTTCAGTGTGTATTTAAGCGCTGGTATCGCCAACTTTGCGGTTTCTGGACATTCCTTCGTTGCGCTATTTCCAATGGAGCTTGGAATCGTACCGCCGATGGAGGGTACTACGACAACGCCGCAATGATCAAGTATTTCAAAAGACAAGTTGTACTCACAGTCATCACACAATTTTGTTGGAGCGGAGCCTAACAAGCAATTGTACTCCGCCTTCGCTTGCCTGACATCATAGTTAAAAGTATATTCGGCGTCGTCTACAACAATTAGTTCTTTTGAATAAGTCAAGGCGTTGCCGTCTAACGTACTTGCATTTCCTATGCAACCATAAGGGCAGTCTTCAACCAATGATTTTATTGTGAGAGGCGAAGAACTGTTTGAAGCCAATGCCTCAGTATGGTCAGCGCTTTTTCCGGTAAGAGCCGTCGCTACTACCTTCCCTTTCTCATTCATATAGGTAATAGAAGCCTGGCCGTTAGCATCTTTTACAGTGTTCATTTTATAATGGTGGGAGAATCCTGCGTCGCTTCCTAGTATTCTATCTAGGTTTTCTTGGTCAGGTTGAGCATAAAAATTTTTGGTATCGTGTGCCCCATTGACTTGGTGCGTTTTTCCCACGCCTCCTTGTGCCCTAACTCTACCTGTATTGTCTGGCTCGTATTCAGTTTGAATTAGAGGGAATCCTTCTGCATTAGGTAAATTGACAGCTTCAGGATCGAGATTGGATGGAGAATAGTAATATCCAGCACCCGTTGTATTAGACAAAGCCCCTAGTGGCTTTGCATCGCACCCGCCTATTGCTACATCCTTGTCAAAATCATTCTTAGAATACTTCGTTTTGTTGATGTTTAAGTTAAAGTCTGCTAGATACTTCAAACCGTTATTGACTGTGGACTTCGCCACAGGAACAGGTAATACTTGCACCGCTGGCCTCCCAGCATTGTCGTAAAAAGTCTCACCCACTATCAGATTATCATCGCTGTTATTCTTTGTAACACTCTGGCGGGTTCTTAGGCTACCATCAGCATAGTTAACGACATCTTTCCTCTTACCATCTTCCGCAAAGACAGCGCTATATTGATAGTTTAAATTTTCAAGACTTATATTTTCAAGTGTTGCATTACTCTGAATCGGCAACTTTACCTTATGATCAAAATTAGAAACAATGTTTCCAGTAAATCTCTCCGAACTCCATCGCCCATAAACATCCTTGTCAAAGTTTTCACCCGCTTTTCCTACTGCTCTTACTCTGTACAAAAGGTATCCTCGCTCATACATTACTGGGAACTTATAATTATTCTTTTCAATAGAGATCCTAGTAGTATTAAACCTAAAATCAACGTTCAGGCTCGAGGGTAACTTTGTATTTGATAAAGAATGTTTCGTAGTTGAACCCTCCTCCGCAGAATAGTCATCAACATAGCTATATTCGAGATCATAAGATTCAGCTCCTGTAATGTGAGGCCATGCAATTACTAGCTCATTGTCCTCCACGAATGATACGATGTCTGCAGGCGCCGGTGATTCGACCGTAGGACTAAAAGGGACAGGAATTAAATCTAATTTTCTGTATACTTCAGTCTCTACACCGGCCTGCATGTATACATAATCTGGAATATTTTCCGAAGTTTCGTTGTTGTCAAGATATGTGATCAAAGGTTTACCGACAATGGTGGTCGACATTTTATAGCAGTTAGGAACAACTACCACATCCTTTGGTATTACCGTTAGTAATTTCGGGTCGGCTCTATATTCAACTTTTAAATCACGGTCGACGGTAAAGCTTTCTTGGGTAGGACCAACACAAACTAAGCTCACCTTTACCGCTAGCTTAAAAGGCCGAACTGTTGACACTAGCCCAGAGTGGGTCATATTTACAGCCAAAACCAGGCTGGTACTAGAGGATTTTATGGAGAGACCTTCAGGCTTGCTGGAGAGGTACGGATTTTGAATGGTCAATGCTTCCGTCTTAAGCATGCCATTGCCTTTCAGAGTAGAGGTCACTATTTTTTCATTGCCAGCCTTGCAAAAGGTCTGAATAAAAAAGAGAAAAATAAATAAAAATGTAAGTCTCATTTTAAAAATTATTGAATGTAATTACTTAGTCTTTTTTCGGATGTCTTTTATAGCAAAGTTGGCATAGCTATTTGTTGCGAGCAGCTGCTTATTCTTGCTAAGGAAGTACTTATTACTTGCAAATAGATCACTATTTATTTGTGGCTTCTTAGAAAAATCAGAGATTGCTAACTCCATTCTCGGCTTTCCGGTCACTTTGCCTTCTGTGTCAAGCTCGGTTTCTTGCGCATAGTAAAAGATCAATTTTGACAAGAAGTAAGTTTTCGGATCGTAGAACATCTCTATTCTACTATATGTCTCGCCATCATTTGGCGTTTTTCCAAACATCAATGTCAGCTTGGACTCTTTTTCGTCGACCTTGCTGACGGAGGCTTTCAAGGCAAATTTCAAAAGAGAATCTATGGTGCTCATTTCTATTGGCGACATCTCCCGTTTAGGGGATGATCCGATAATAATGTTCTCGCCGAT
>DASVUU010000457.1:0-10246 GCA_036386935.1 Cytophagaceae bacterium
TTTATAATAATCATAAAGAGATTAACTTAGAGGCGCTGCGGGTAAGGACTTTTGAATTTGATGGCCAAAGGACTTTTTCTCTGGTTTCAAATTTTGGCAGCATCGATGCAAAGGGCAATTTTAAGTTTACGTCCCTATTAAACGATCTCCAAACTTCGTTCAAAGAATACAAGCTAAACATTGCCAATAACAAGGAGGCAATTACTAATTATTATAAAAACAAGGCGCCTCATTCACGACAAAAATATGAGCTCGACTTCACCGTGGCGCTGCAAGATGTCAACACCTTGCTGGCTATATATGTGCCTAATCTATATATTTCGCCAGGTGTCATCATTCAGGGTGATTTTACCTCAGGTTACACGACTATCCTAAACCTAAACACAAAAGTCGATACGATTCTTTATGCAAATAATGAAATCTATCAATCTAGCGTGGAGCTGTCAGCCTCTAAAATATCAGATAGCAGCAATGTATTAGGAATGGTTTACATTAGTTCCGAAGCTCAAAAATTAGGTACTCTTGCAAATACAGAAAAAATATTTTTTGAAGGCGAGTGGTTCAATAATTCCATAGATTTTAGGTCAAGTATTGCCCAGGCAAAGAGTACAAATAATGCATCGGTGATTGGTAATCTAACCTTTCAGGATGATAAAGAAATACTGGTGCTTAGAGAATCTAACTTCAATATTTTAAATAAAACATGGGGAATTTCTGGAAGCAATAAGATAGTTTTCTTTCCAGATGAAATCTTGTTTGAAAATTTTACCCTCTCCAACAATCAGCAATCAATTTCTGTCAATGGATATTTTTCCAATAACGAAGAAAGAACCGGTACCTTGATCATAGACAACTTACAAATGGAAACGATCAATCCGATCTTTACTAATACCAAGCTGAAAGGGCTTCTGGATGGGAAATTGAATATTAATAATTTTTATAAAAGCGCAAATGTTGAAGGGGAGATTTCTCTAACCGACTTTTTTGTAGATGGCTTTCTCATTGGAGATATCAATGCAAACTCTGAATATAATAGGAGTTCTGAAGTTTTGGACTTGGATGTTACAGTTGAGAGGCTTGGAAAAAAAATAATAGAAGTTGAAGGGTATTTCAAACCCCAATTCAATAGTGGTGAGGAGCAGATGAAGCTGGTAGCGTTGTTGGATGAGGCTGAACTTGGCATTTTGCAGCCTTTACTCAGCTCATTTATGAGCAATATAAAAGGGACGGTTAGCGGTGATTTTACCTTGAGCGGCAGCCTTAAAGACCCTATCGTAAACGGCGTAGGAGAAGTGAAGAACGGTGCCTTTAAAATAGACTATTTAGGGACCACCTATACCTTCAATGACGAGGTTTATATGGAGGATAATTTGATCGGCTTTAAAAAACTAAGGTTAAAGGATAATGACGGGCATATTGCTGTCGTTGATGGAGGCCTTTACCATGATCATTTTAGGGACTTCATTGTCGATATAAAGGCTAAAATGAAGGAATTTAACGTCCTTAAACTAACAGATAAACAAAATAAACTTTTTTACGGTGATGCTTTTGTAAGTGGAGATTTAGAGATCTTGGGTGCTTTCTCTAATCTGGAGATTGTCACCAACGTGACCTCAAACAAAGGAACTAAAATCTATATCCCACTTAACAGCAGCGAAAGCGTTGAGCAACAGAGCTACATTACGTTTAAGAGAAAATCCGACACTGGAAACAAAAAGGATTCACTAGATCTCTCGGGACTACGGTTAGAATTTAATTTTGACATCACCGAGGATGCTTATGCAGAAATAATTTTTGACAAAAAAGCAGGAGATATAATACGAGGGTATGGTCGAGGCAATATCAAGATGAAAATTGATACGAGAGGGGATTTTTCTATGTACGGCAATTATCAAATCACTAAAGGTGCGTACAATTTTACCCTAGCGGGCTTAATAAACAAGGAATTTGATATAATGCCAAATAGCTCCATTACCTGGACCGGAGATCCTTATGCAGGCTTGCTCGATATCAAAGCAAATTATTCTCAATATGTGTCGCTATCTCCACTCATCCCTGCTACAGATTCAATTGCTAAAAAGTCACCTGAAAACAGAAGGAAATATCCTGTAGATGTAGAGATGAAATTAGTTGGGAACCTACTCACGCCTGACATAGATTTAGGGATTGACATTTTAAAATTTCCAGGAAATCTGGCAGGTGAAGTGACCGCCTATGAGGCAAAGGTTAAAACGGACGAACAAGAGCTGAACAGGCAGGTTTTTAGTCTTTTGGTATTAGCAAGTATTTCGCCAGTCGGCTCGTTTTCCGGAGTCAATTCCACAGGCAATAACTTAAGCGAAATGCTTTCAAATCAGTTGAGTAGTTGGCTTTCTCAAGTTGACGAAAACCTACAAATCGATGTAAATCTTAATAGTTTAGATAGGAATGCACTGAATACATTTCAGTTAAGGATGTCCTACACACTAATGGATGGAAGGCTGCGTATCACGAGGGACGGAAGTTTTCAAAATGTCCAAAATAATCAACAGGCCAATTTCACAAATATAGCTGGTGAATGGACTCTGGAATACTTATTAAGTCCTGACGGAAAATTCCGGCTTAAATTATATAATAAGGCCAACCAGAATATGCTGTTAGCAAGCACCGGCGTAAACTCTGGAACAAGTGCTGGATTTAGCTTACTCCACACGCAAAGCTTCGATGGTTTAAAAGATTTATTTAAAAAGAAGGCTAAAAACCCTGATGATACCCTTTTTGTGCCGTCAGAAATGAAAAAGGTAAAATCTAAGCCTGCTCCTGTTCAGAAAAAGCCGACCCCTGCTCCCCAATCCAACGTACAGTCTGCAGGGCCCGCTAGACGTCCAAAAGAAGATTAAATCAACAATCTATTAGATTAGCTGTTACCCATATTCATCTTGACCTAAATTGGCATGAATAATTCAGAATCTGGTATATCTCTATTTTGGTTTAGAAGAGACTTGCGACTTTTTGATAATGCTGGTTTGTACCATGCGCTTAAATCGAAGTACTCTGTGCTGCCTATCTTTATTTTTGACACAGACATCCTTGAAAAATTAGAGGACAAAGACGACTCAAGAGTGCAATTTATATATGATCAGCTTACAACTCTACATTCAGAATTAAAAAAAATCGACTCTTCGATTCTGATTAAAATAGGAAAACCGTTAGAAGTTATAAAAGGACTTTGCAATACTTTTGATATTAAGTCAATATTTACAAATCATGACTATGAACCCTATGCGAAGGAACGTGATACTTCAATTGCACAATATCTAAATACCGAAAATATTGAATTCCTTACCTACAAAGACCAAGTAATTTTTGAAAAGAACGAGGTAGTAAGTGACTCTGGTAACCCATACCGCGTTTACACTCCATACAAAAATAAGTGGAGGCTGAAGCTTACAGAATTTTTCCTCAAATCATACCCTATAAAAGAATTTAGAGAGAATTACCTTGCGACGCCGCCCTACCCTATCCCATCTCTGGCAGAAATAGGATTTCTAAGATCACAAATCACATTTCCCTCTACCAACATCGATGAAAAGGAGATAGCTATCTATGACCAAGTCAGAGATTTCCCGGCAAAGGCCTCGACCTCGAAACTTAGTATACATCTTCGATTTGGGACCGTCAGCATTAGAGAAATTGCAAAAGCAGCATCAGAACTGAATGAGACTTGGCTAAATGAGCTTATTTGGCGAGAATTTTTTATGCAGATTTTATATCATTTTCCCCTAGTACAGGATTCGACGTTCAATACCGCTCTAAATAATTTCCCATGGAGGCACGATGAGTCAGACTTTCACAAATGGTGCGAGGGTAAAACAGGATATCCCTTGGTAGATGCTGGCATGCGCGAGATGAATGCTACCGGTTATATGCACAACAGAGTAAGATTGGTGACAGCAAGCTTCTTGACCAAACATTTGCTCCTAGATTACAAATGGGGTGAAGCCTATTTTGCGAGAAAGCTTTTGGACTTTGACCTGGCTTCTAACAATGGCAACTGGCAGTGGGCAGCCGGCACTGGAGCAGATGCGCAGCCCTTTTTTAGAATTTTCAATCCCACGCTGCAGCAAGAGCGCTTTGACAAAGAATTTGCCTATATCAAAAAATGGGTCCCTGAGTATGGTACAAAAACTTACCCAAGCCCGATAGTAGAACATAAATTTGCGGTAGAAAGAGCTAAGAAGACTTTCGCTAATTTCAGAAGATAGAACTCGATCTAGAATAGAGGCTCGTAAGTCTCTTCTAAATTCAGACTATCTGGCACGACTTCCTTTTTTACGATGAACTCTGAGGCGCGACCTGCTATGTTAACCGTCGGTGTTAGATTGGCATATTCTTCTTCTGAGATCACTCCGCGTTTTAGCAATATTGCACCCAACTTTCTATAGTACCCTGCCAAGTGACTTCTTAGCTGGCCCGTTTGGTCAAAAGAATACTTAAAAGACTTAGGCTTTGGTACTATACTGGCTAGGAATATACTCTCCTCAATAGTGAGCTGGGCAGGATGCTTATTAAAATAAAACTCGGCCGCATCGCTAATCCCATAAACCATAGGTCCCCATTCAATGATGTTTAAATATACCTCATACATCCGGTCTTTGCTCGCTAACCTTTGTCTCTCAATAAGCCAGACAATTAAAGCTTCTTCCAGCTTTCTAGCGACAGTTTTGCTTCGGCTTAGAAATACATTCTTTACCAACTGCATTGACAAAGTACTACCACCGCGCTTAAACTTGTTAGCTTTTATATTGTCCGCAATGGCCTTTCTAAATGCTTTTTCTCTGAAGCCTTGATGACTAAAGAAACTTTCATCTTCGGATATCAAGACGCACCTTTTTAAGTATTCAGAGATTTCTTCAAGAGGAACAAAATCTGGATTTTCAGGGCCTACCGTAAAAGATTTAACCGCCCTGCCTTTTTCATAGGCAGTGTATCGAAAGGGCTTCGATAATTTAGAAAAGTCAGTCTCCCCCATCTCTATAATTTTGAAGCCTTCATCTTTAAATGTCGTGTGAAAGTACACGCTGTCTACATTTTTCATATCTAAATGAAATTCGCTAGTTAGGAAAATATTTCCTTTTACCTTCATGCCTTTGAAACTATCAAATAAACCTGAAGGCAGCGCGTCGAAAAATTTTTGGGCATCAGTTTTCTCCGAAACTAGCTTGAATTTGTATTCTGCAGAGTCCTTTTTTGAATAATAAGTAAAAACCTTGAATTTTAGATCATTCATGATCGCAGTTGATGACGAATCAAAGCTTAGCATATCATTGCCCGCAAGAAGATCAAAATTAAATCCACCGTTAGATATTCTTATATCATTGGAATCAACTTTTGGGTGGTGAAATAAGAAGTTTCTAACACTAAAAAAACCCCTTACTTTCAATAGGTCATCATCATAGTCTTTTTCAAAAAGCGAAAAACTAAGTGTGTCCATTTGTACTTTCAAATTCCATTTATTTTGGACGTAAGGAATTGTTAATTTACCACTTGCAGCATATAACTTTCCTTTAAACCTTTCTTGACTTTTATTAATATTTCCTTTGGCAATCCACTTTTCAGAAGTATCTCCAGTATTTAGAATAATTTCAGAATAGATCTCGTCCCCTTTGAAATCGAGACTTGGCATCGCAACGTCAAGTTTGTAATTGTCTTTTATAAAATTCAATCTCAGATTCTCAAACTTTATATTGTCGGGTACCATCGAAAAGACTTTATCTATCAATAGATTTAAAGTCTTCCCATAATTTCTTTCCCCACCTTCTTTATCATCTTTCGTCTCAGAGTGAAAAAGAAAGGAATAATTTGTCCTTCCGTTCTGGCTCGTTGGAGTACATAGGGCGTTATAAACCGCCAATTCTTTGAATGAGATTTGCCCCTTAAATAAGGGCAGAATATTAATGTCGGTGTAGACTTTATCAACTTTTAAAAGTGTATCCTCATTCTGTGGAACGAGTGTTATAGTACTTATAGAGATGCTTTTAAACCCCTCAAATGTTGCCGACTCTATATTAAGATTTACATTATATCTCTTTTTCGCTTTGGCTTCTATTTTCTCAAGACCATAAAGAAGCAATTTGTCTCTCCATATAAAAAACGCTCCAAAAATGAGTAATGTAAAAATTACTACACCAATAAAAATAATTATCGCCAGTTTATACTTTCCCGATTTCGTCACTTTCAACTTTTATAATTAAGCCATGCATCAAATTGTGATGGCAAATATGCATTCAATGCGCAAATATTACATTTTTTTTATCCTTAATAAGGATTAATTTTAATCAATTGTTTTAACCGAAATCTTATTAAAAATATATCGTTTCTTATTTGCCTTATTATTTCTGTCAACACGGCAAATGCAAATGATACCTTAGTAAAAAAGACTCGACTAATTCCGTTATTGGGAGTCTCCAGCGGCATTTACGCAACATGTATCTATAGTGTTAATAAGGCATGGTATAAAAAGCAGCCTAGAAGCTCCTTTCACTTTTTCAATGATCTAAAAGAATGGGAACAAATAGACAAGGCCGGTCATCTTTTTACGACATTTCACGAAAGTGCTATATTCGCCTCTGGACTTCGGTGGGCCGGATTGAATAAAAGGAAGGCCGCTATCTGGGGCGGACTTGCAGGCGTTTTGATGCAGGCTCCAATAGAAGTCATGGACGGTTACTCTGCAAGTTACGGAGCTTCCATTTCTGATTTTTCTACAAATCTCTTAGGAGGGGTATTATTTACCGGTCAATACTTAATCTGGGATGAAATTAAAATAACTCCTAAATTCTCTTTCCACGAAACTAGATTTGCGCCTGCTAGGCCCAACGTGTTGGGAAGCAATTTTGCTGAACGTCTACTAAAAGATTATAATGGACAAACTTATTGGTTGTCTTTTAATGTTTATTCATTCATAAAGCAATCCAACATACCAAAGTGGTTAAATGTGTCGCTTGGATACGGTGCGGAACAGATGGTCAGTGCACGCCGTCAAATTAATTACCAATTAGGATACAACACATATCGTCAGTATTATCTAGCACTGGATATAGATTTTACAAAAATTCCAACCAAAAAGAAATGGGTAAGTGTTGTACTGAATGCAATAAATGTTCTTCACTTTCCAGGACCAGCGTTGGAGGTAAGTAAAAATCAAATTAGAATACACGGATTATATTTTTAAAATACATACAATGCAAGTAGGAGACAAAGTAAGATTGGTTCATAGCAAAGGAGAAGGCGTCATTAAAAATTTCCTCCCTAACAAACAGGTTGAGATAGAAATAGAAGACGGGTTCATAATCCCTGTGCTAGCTTCAGAAATTGTGGTTGTTGCATCGGAGGAGAAATCAAAATTTACCTTAGAAAAGAAGGAGCCAGAGTTCAACACTATTCCCTCCACTACTACTGGAGTCTATTTGGCCTTTATTCCATTCAATGACAAAGTCCATGGACTACACCTCATAAATAATACGGATTTGAAAATCCTTTATACATTTCTTGAGGAACAACCTGGGGGTATAAGAGGAATAAATGCAGACATTATAAAAACCAAGTCATTTGTAAAGTTAGGAGAATATAAAATTTCCGAATTTGAACAATGGCCGGCGCTGATCATTCAGATATTGTTTTTTAGAGCAGGAGCTATGGTTGAAAAATCTTCTTTAGAAAAACGAATAAAATGTAAAGCGGATGCATTTTATAAAAACAAAAAGCATGCCCCGCTTATGAATAAAGAAGGCTTTGTTTTTCAATTAGACAAAGACAATACCGTTTTTAAGCCAGAGGAATTGCAGGAAAAATTAATGAACTCCTCCTCGACTCCCTCGAACCTCAACCATTCGATCCAAAGGCCTGCTCCTGAAGTTGACTTGCACATTGAGAAGCTTTTAAATGATTTTTCTAAATTAAACAACGGAGAGATATTAACTCTGCAGCTAAAGACTTTTGAGAACAGTTTATCGAACGCGTTAGCAACTGGAATGGAAGAAATCATATTTATACATGGAACAGGAAATGGCATACTAAAGACAGCCATTCACAAGTCCCTCTCTCAAAGCAAGGAGATTGCCTATTACAATGAGGCAAGAAAAGAAAAGTTCGGCTATGGTGCTACGTATGTGAGGCTAAAGTTTTAAAATCGCTAATTTATCTTTCAAAAGAGTATTTTAATTCTTAATACTGAGTATTTTTACGGAAAGCAAGCTGACCTATCGTCCCGATGTAACAATTGGGTAGGAAAGTCCGGGCAACACAGAGCGCCATACTTCCTAACGGGAAGGATCAAACAGCAATGTGAGATACAGCCAGTGCCACAGAAAATAACCGTCATACTTTGTATGATAAGGGTGAAAAAGTGAGGTAAGAGCTCACTCGTGGTTCGGAGACGGATCATTGGGGTAAACCTTATGGGTTGAAAGACCAAATAGGTCCTGCTTTCCCCTCTGGGGATATAGAGTAGCTCGCTCTATTTCTTACGATATGCAGGATGGGTAGGTCGTTTGAATCTATCAGCAATGATAGGCTTAGATAAATGATAGGTACCTTAACAAAGGAACAGAACCCGGCTTATAGGCTTGCTTTTACTTTAAAATACAGGGAAAAACTTTCCTTTCTTATAATTAAAAAAACTAGATATAATGGCCAAAATCCTAATTGTTGATGATGAAAAAAGCATCAGAAATACGCTAAAAGAGATTTTAGAATATGAAAACTATACAGTGGACGAGGCGAAGGATGGAGAGGAAGCATTACAGAAAATAACTGCTAACCAATACGATGTTGTATTATGCGATATAAAAATGCCTAAAATGGATGGCATGGAAGTCCTTGAGAAAGCATATGAGGCAGGAATTGATACCCAATTTATTATGGTCTCCGCTCATGGAACTATTGAGACGGCTGTGGAATCAACCAAAAAGGGAGCTTTTGACTTCATACAGAAACCACCCGATTTGAATAGGCTTTTGTTGAGTGTTAGGAATGCCCTAGATAAGTCACAACTTGTTACAGAAACTAAGGTACTTAAAAAGAAGATCTATAAAACTTTTGAAATCGTTGGTAAGTCTGAGGCAATCATGCACGTTCTGAAGACAATTGAAAAAGTAGCCCCAACAGACGCGCGGGTTCTAATAACGGGCCCTAATGGATCTGGAAAAGAATTGGTGGCAAAATGGCTGCATTCAAAGAGTTTAAGATCTCAAGGTCCTATGGTTGAAGTCAACTGTGCAGCCATTCCAAGCGAGTTAATTGAAAGTGAACTATTCGGTCACGAAAAGGGATCGTTTACATCTGCTATTAAACAAAGGATTGGCAAATTCGAGCAAGCGAATGGAGGAACCTTATTTTTAGACGAAATAGGCGACATGAGTTTATCGGCTCAGGCAAAAGTCTTAAGAGCTCTGCAGGAGAATAAAATTACAAGGGTCGGCGGTGAGAAAGAAATAAAAGTGGACGTCCGGATCGTGGCAGCTACCAATAAAAACATCCAAAAAGAAATAGACGAAAATAGATTTCGTGAAGATCTCTACCATCGTCTTGGTGTAATCCTAATACACGTACCACCATTGAAGGAGCGAGCTGAAGACATTCCTCTTTTGGTAGATAAATTTCTAACAGAAATTGCCAGTGAGTATGGAAGTCCGGTAAAGGCCATAGAACCCAGTGCAATTTCCTATCTGCAAAAGCTACCTTGGACGGGGAATATTAGGGAGCTAAAAAATGTGGTCGAAAGATTGGTAATAATGAGCGAAAAAACCATTACCCTACAAGACGCACAGACCTACGCAAGCGTAAACAAATAGCAGGTTTCCTGCTATTCCACTATACCTTATTTATAGATTTTACTTCCTTAGTTTGTTTCGTGTATGTAGGGCATGTTTTGTGACCAGTGCATGAGGCAAATATGATGCTTCCTGCAAAAAATAAAATAGCTAAAGTTTTCATGACTTATAGGTTTAGGGTTTCTGTAATAACAAATTTATATAAAATATTTAAAATCTCCAATTTAGAACAACAATTCGCCTCATATTGTTAGGAACTGTTAGTCAGCTGTATACATCAAATTACACCCTCTGGCGTCGGAATTATCCATTCTGCCCAATATTTTAAAATGATTTCCTGACCTACTTGCAATATCATCAGTCATAATAAATGCACATGAGTCTACATTGGCAAGATCTATTATATTCAATCCTCCAGACCGTATATTTTCATT
>DASVUU010000458.1:0-3014 GCA_036386935.1 Cytophagaceae bacterium
TTTCAGTATTCTATTGCAGACCCTATAAAAAAGGAAGAAAAATATTTGGTGAACTCGTGCCTTATGATGCCGTCTGGAGAACTGGTGCAAATGAGGCCACCACATTCTCGACTGATACCGATCTTGATATCGACGGCAAAAAACTTCCGGCAGGAAAGTATTCATTATGGACTATACCAACTAAAGATCAATGGACCGTTATATTTAATTCTAAGATGTACGGGTGGGGCGTAGATATGAGTGCCCGGCCTTCGCGCGAGGAGGAATATGACGTATTAAGTATAAAAGTCCCGTCAAAGGTGGATAGCCAAATCGTAGAGCAATTTACTATTTCATTTATTGATACTCCCACACTCAATATGAATTTTGCATGGGATGAAACACGTGTCAATGTTCCGATGAAATAGCCTCGATTGTGAAACGAAGGTTTTCTAATTTTTTATGAATTTGAATACATTCTTCTTTCACCCTCTTGTATCTCTAAAAAATAAAGTCCATTTGGAAGACTAGAAGCATCTATCTTTACTTTTTCCTGGCCGGTGCATAAACCAACTTTGGTTGTCCTCAGCTTGTCCTCTCCGATCATGCTTTTTACTTTGATTGATAAATCACTACAATCTTTCATCGTGAAATCAAGATAAAGCACATCCTTCGTAGGATTTGGAAAGATATTCACTTCAGAAAATGAAGAATTTGATTGTTGGTTAGATAACACTATAGACCTAACATTGATTACTCCTTTCATATTAAAGGAACCATGATTTTTGCAGAAATAATAGAGGGTTCCGGGGCTAGATACTACTACTATACCTCCACCCGCTGGCGTGGAAAACCCACCGTTACTTTTTATAATGTTATCTATGTAGGATTGTTTGCTTACTTCTACAACAGAATGTGATGATTCTAAATCAAATTTGATTGTATCACCGACATATGCATTGGCATTTGCTGGGGACATGGAAAGGTTGACATTTCTAATCACCACGATTTTTGCAAACCCTATCATCGAGAATAGTAATAGGAGAAAGAGAAAAATCCATCTGTTAGAGATGGCTAATTTACATGTATGGAGGTCCATAAGTAGAATTGTGAGATTGCAAATATAATAATTATCCTAGGAACTCCGTTAACTGTTCCTTATAAAGCCTCTGCATTAAATTTAAATCTTGTTTACTGACGGTCATTTCCTTATCTTAGAAAGGCTCCAAAAGGCTTGTATATGACTTATTGTTTAGGGATAAAAGTAAAAGATGGTTTAGTTGCGATTGCGGATACGAGGATCACTGCCGGCACCAATACTACTATCAAAAAGAAAGTATTTATCGAACAAAAGGACCATTATTCGCTGTTCATTATGACAAGCGGATTAAGGTCTGTACGGGACAAGGCTGTCCATTACTTTCAGGAGCTAGTGGAGGAGGGGGTTGTCCATAATAAATTATATAAAGCAGTTAATGCTTTTGGGGAGCAAGTAAAGCGTGTAGCCATTGAAGACCGCGAATCTTTAGAAAGAGCAGGACTTAAGTTCAACTTGAATACCATAGTAGGGGGCCAGCTTAAAGATGACGATGAACATAAGCTGTTTCTCTTGTATTCTGAGGGTAACTGGGTGGAGCTAGACCAAGGTTCCCCTTATGTTATTATAGGCAACTCAGGTCAAGGCAAGGCGATATTGAATAGAATTTTGCATGATACTTCCACAATGAAACAAGCGCTGAAAGCTGGTTTCCTATCTTTTGATTCTACTAGGGTTAGCTCTAATGATGTAGAATTCCCGATCGACGTCGTTTTGTATAAGAAAGACAGTTTTGCTATAGTGGAAAACAGGTACGAGAAAAAAGACTTAGAAGAGATATCAAATATTTGGGCTGAGAAATTAAAATCTGCGTTGGATGATATACCTGAGGACTGGATGGAAGCTACGTTTGATAAATTATAATATCAAAAATATCCTGAAGGTTACCATCTTAGATGAGGTGTCAATTAACTTGCTTCCATATTATCGCCGCTGAAAAGTGCCATTTGTATTTCTGGACAGATCGCCAATAGTATCTTTAAGAAGGTACTATACTTCGCGAAAAATCAAATTAATAAATAAAAACTACCCTCAATGAAATTCAAAGTTCACAGCGAGATCGGATATCAAGTTAACTTTCCAAGCACTTTGATATTAAACATTCATGCCTTACGTACGGTGAACCAGACGGTACTTTCTGAATCATTGGTGGTAGAGCCAGAGATCAGGATAGAAGAGTTTACTTCCACAAACAATCCCAACAGGTTTGTTAGAATGCAAATAGAAAAACCTGTTACTTTCAAGATTTCCTACAATGCCACTGTTGATACAGTATTCAAGATCCACGACCAACATCAGCAAAATGAATCTATTCCCATTGTACCGTTAGACGGGGATGTAATTCCATTCCTATTTCCAAGTAGATATTGCCAATCAGACAAACTGCAACGGTTAGCTTATAATAAATTTGGAAGGATCGAAAATATCTATTTGAGGGTGCTTGCTATTACGGACTGGATATACAACAATGTAGAATATGTCAGTGGAAGTACCAATTCCCAAACCTCCGCATACGATACAATTACCGAACGTATAGGGGTGTGTAGAGATTTTGCTCACCTTGGTATAGCCTTATGTCGCGCCCTATCCATTCCTGCCCGTTACTTCACTGGCTATGCGTTTAAATTATATCCTCAAGATTTTCATGCCTGCTTTGAAGCCTACATAGGAGGGAATTGGATCGTATTTGACCCGACCAAATTAGCTCCATTAAATGGATTGGTGAAAATTGCCTCTGGAAGAGATGCAGCCGATGCTGCTGTTGCGAGTATTTTTGGAAATGTCTTGTGTAACTATATAAACGTTGGCTGTGAATCTTTAGAGTCAAATTTTGCGCCGATTACTTATGACAAAACTAACATGCAAGGACTTTCATATTAGAAACAACCTGAATGCGGCATCAAACTATTTTAAAACCCTTTTTACTTTGATAAATCTC
>DASVUU010000459.1:0-4079 GCA_036386935.1 Cytophagaceae bacterium
CAGGATATGTTACCTGAGACGCTAGTGGCTCAGGAATAATTTGGAAATCATTAATCTAACAATGAAACCTTCAACAGAAAAATGCAGTATCTACCTTTCTTAATAGAATTATAATTAAAAGACAGTGGTGCGTTGTTATCCGAAATTTATATAATTCTATTATTTTTTTGTATTTTACGGCAAAGTTCCATATATTAGCATTCTTTTGCAATACTATAATTAATACATAATCAGGTTATGAATCAAATTTTCAGAGTTATTAAAAAAGTGTCCTACCTATTTGCCGGTGCAGCAATAGTTTGGGCATGTAAAGGTAGTGGCCATCCTACCAGTACGGCTCCCGGTGACGAGAGTACTACCACAGGGCTTGCCTACAATGAAGAAAACGGATTTGAAGTCAATGACTTCGCTGGTCAGCCAGAAGGTCCGAATCTTGTATACATTGAAGGTGGTAGAACAGTATTGGGTTCTTTCGAAGAAGACTTATTAAAATCAGGTGACAACATTGAAAGGACAGTAACTATTGCTTCTTTCTATATGGATGAAACTGAAGTAGCCAACATTCACTGGTTGGAGTACCTTTTTTATACAAAAAGAGATTCTTCCGAAGAATTTTTCCAATCAGCCCTGCCTGATACTACTGTTTGGGCCAGTGAGCTTGCTTACAATGACCCTTATGTAGATCACTATTTAAGATATCCTGGTTTTAGATATTTCCCAGTAGTAGGAGTTACTTGGATTCAAGCAAATGACTACTGTATCTGGAGAACTAAAGTTGTAAACACTGTTCTAGCTCAAGATGCTGGAGTTGAAGTGCCAGAAGGTGGTGGAAGAATTCCATTGGAATCTGGAGTTGTACTTCCAAATTACAGGCTTCCTTCAGAAGCAGAGTGGGAATATGCTGCTCAAGCGCTTATTGGAAATCAGTGGTTAGACGAAAATCAAACTCATAAAAGACTATACCCTTGGGATGGTCACGCTTTGAGAAATCCTTATGGAAAACAAATGGGTTCTTTCTTAGCTAACTTCAAAAGAGGTCGAGGTGACTACGCTGGTATCGCTGGTAAGTTAAATGATGGTGCTATGATCACCACTTACATTTACGAGTATCCACCAAATGACTTTGGTCTTTATAACATGGCTGGAAACGTGAATGAGTGGGTGTATGACGTTTATAGACCTCTTTCATTCCAAGATTTTGACGACTTGAATCCTTTGAGAAGAAATGGTTTCCTTGATGAAGCAAAAGGTGCTGCGGGTGGATCTGGATATGACAAAGCAAATTTCCAATCTTTGATTGATGACCACGTTAGAGTTTACAAAGGTGGTTCTTGGAAAGACGTAGCATATTGGATGTCGCCAGGTAACAGAAGATATATGGCAGAAGATTCTTCGACTGCTACTGTTGGTTTCAGATGTGCAATGATACAAGCTGGAACGAATTACTAAGAATAAGTTTATATCTTATGATATTAAATAGGACCTGAAATTCAGGTCCTATTTTTTTTTATATAGCACAAGCAATTGCGGCAATCTCGACTTTCGAGGCGCCATTGTTTAACAATAGTTGGGCACAAACTTCACACGTAGCTCCAGTTGTTATTACATCATCAACCAGTAAAATCCTTTTTCCTTCTATCAGTTTTTTGTTATCTATCTGGTAGACGTCTTTAATGTTTTCCCACCTTTGCATTCTATTTTTTTTGGTCTGAGACTCTTTCGCTTTCACTCTTTTTAAAACTTCTTTACATAAAGGTATTTCCAAGCTTTTAGCCAATCCCAACGCAAACCATTCACTCTGATTAAAACCTCGTCGCCGCTCTCTTGTCTTGTGTAAGGGTACCGGAATTATCAAATCGATTGGCATCTCCGCTTTAGACAAATCATTTCCATAATACTTTCCCAGCAAAGCGGCTGCTTCCTTTTTGCCTTTGTATTTTATATTATACAAAATATGTTGTACGATACTTCCTTTTCTAAAATGAAGAAAAGCATAAGCTTTTGCAATATTTACCTTACCTGCAAATCTATTGATTAGCACATTTTCAGCTTCGCTATGAAAATTAGTTTTTGGGAAGTTTAGGAGACATTCGAGACAAAAATATTGTTCCCCTGAATTGAGGTCTATGTTGCAACCGAGGCAAAGATCAGGAAATATTAAAGAAACGAAATCTCTTAATATCATCTTCATTATTGTACTGGAATGGCAATTTTAATCTTTAATTTTAAAAATATTCAGTAATTATTCTGAACCTGGAAATATGGCATCAACCTTTGATCCCGAGTGGATAGAAATAATAAACAAGCTTACAAAACTTATAGGAAAACGTCCAACTATGGACGCAATTCTATTTCTCATCGGCGTACAAGAATTAGGTCAAGGAAAGAAAAATTTTTCTAAAGAGGAGAAACAAGACCTTATGCACATTGGAATCTGTCGCCTTCTTAGTTCCTCGGGATACTACGAGCTTGAAGGATTAGATAATGAAGGATGGCCACATTTTAAGCTATTAAAGCCTGTTCCCAAATTCGATCTTGATGAACAGGAGAATTTTTTAAAAATCCATATCAAAGAATACTTTAAAGACTATTGACGGGGAAAAGATTGTAATGAAAATAATTACCTACAACATCAATGGTATTAGATCAGCCTTATCTAAAGGCTTGGATGAATGGATTAAGGCAACAAATGCTGATATTATTTGCTTCCAAGAGATAAAATGTTGTGAAGACAAGATCGACCAAAAGGTTTTTGAAAGCTTGGGATACCATTGCTATTGGCACCCCGCGACTAAAAAAGGCTACAGCGGAGTGGGAATAATATCTAGGGTCTTGCCACTAAGTTCCTGCATCGGTTGTGGCATAGAGAAGTACGATTTTGAGGGCAGAGTTATTCGATTAGACTATGAAACCTTTTCTATTATCAACGTGTATATGCCCTCAGGCTCGAGTGGCGAGGTGAGACAAGATTTTAAATTTGAGTGGTTAGAGGATTTTTATACTTACATCAAAGACTTACGGGTTCTCTTGCCCAATCTTATTATCTGTGGCGACTTTAACATTTGCCATGAACCGATAGACATCCATAACTCCAAAGCGAATGTAAATTCTTCCGGCTTTTTACCCGAGGAAAGAGCTTGGCTTTCAAAGTTTCTAGCAATGGGCTTTGTTGATGCCTTCCGAAGTTGCAACAAAGAGCCTCACCATTACACTTGGTGGAGCTACAGGGCCAATGCAAGAGTAAAAAATCTGGGTTGGCGTATCGATTACTTAGTCATGAGCCAGTCTTTAGAGGGTAAAATTAAAAGGTGTTCAATCTTGAAAGAGGCTAAGCACTCCGATCATTGTCCAGTACTACTCGAATTAAGTTAGAGTCTTATTATATATATATTTGTTAATAAATTATGGAAAACGTTATCAATTTTTCAGAACCGTCCGTTTAATGATAATTAAAGATCAGCGAGTCGGGAAACATCTTTTTGGATAATCTATCAACTATGAAAACAGCTAAAATTTTATCGTTTTTTTTAATATCAAACTTTCTTATTTCTTGCGGAGGCAAAAAAGATGGAGCACTACAGGACGGAGGGGCACATACCGAAGCAAAAGGGGGAAAGTATTATGGCGGCATCTTTAAAGTAAATGAGTCAGACTATATAAAGAATTTGTTCCCACATAACATAACTGATGCAATCTCCTATCGAGTAGCTACGCAGATTTATGAGGGACTAATGAAATTCGACCAAAAGGATTTAAGTCTTGTCAAGGGATTAGCCGATAGTATCACGATAGATGAAACCAAAACAATATACACCGTAAATCTAAAAAAAGGAGTTCTGTTCCACGACGATCCATGTTTCAAAGATGGAATTGGTAGAGAACTTACTAGTGAAGATGTTAAATATTGTTTCACTAAACTTTGCACACAGGATATTAATAATCAGGGATTTAATGTATTTCAAAACGTAGTAAAGGGTGCAAACGAATATTATGACGCCTCCCAGGGAGGCAAGACTCCATCTATCTCAGTAGAAGGAATTAAGGTAATAGATAAATATACCTTACAATTCACATTATTA
>DASVUU010000460.1:0-5237 GCA_036386935.1 Cytophagaceae bacterium
ATAGTTCGATAAGAACGACTGTTGTTCAGCCTCCCACCATTGGCTCTAGGCTAGGCGGCCCTCCCTTGCAATTTGTAATACTAGCGCCTCATTTTGATTCTCTGAAAATCGTGCTGCCAAAATTCCTAGAGGAGGCGAGGAAAAGCCCAGTGCTTTCCTTCATCGACTCAGACCTAAAGTTCAATAAGCCAGAGCTAAGACTAAAAATCAATCGTGAACGTGCCACGCAATTAGGCGTCTCTACTGAGGCGGTGGCTCGCACCCTTCAATTGTCCTTCAGTGGACAGAGGTTTGGCTATTTTATAAGAAATGGCAAGCAATACCAAATCATTGGCCAGGTCGAGCGCAGGTTTCGGGATGATCCTCAAGACTTGACGAATTTATTTGTACGTAATAATAGGGGAGAGCTGGTCCAAATAGATAACCTAGTTTCGTTCGAAGAGGAATCAAACCCTACCTCTAGATTTCGCTTTAACCGTTATGCCTCAGCCACAGTTCAAGGAAACGTAAATAAAGGATACACATTAGGGGATGGAATAAAGGCCTTAAATGAAGTCAAAGCAAAGGTTTTAAATGACAACTACAGCACAGCCCTATCAGGACAAGCAAAGGACTTTTCTGACAGCTCTTCAAGTCTGTTGTTTGCCTTTTCATTCGCATTGATATTGATCTACCTAGTGCTTGCTGCGCAGTTTGAAAGCTTTATTGATCCGATTATAATATTGGTGACAGTTCCCATGGCCATGGCTGGCGCGATGCTTACACTTTGGTACTTTGACATGACCTTCAATATTTTCAGTCAGATCGGTATAATAATGTTGATAGGTCTTGTAACGAAAAACGGAATTCTAATTGTAGAATTTGCAAACCAGAAAAAGGAAAGTGGCTCGGAAAAAACAGTTGCGGTAAAGGAATCTGCGGTACAGCGTTTACGTCCCATTCTCATGACAAGTCTTGCTACAATTTTGGGGGTGTTGCCCATTGCACTTTCACTAGGCGCGGGCGGTGGAAGCAGGCAGTCACTTGGAGTAGCAGTGGTTGGTGGGCTGATATTTTCAGGCTTTCTAACGCTCTACGTGATTCCCGCCATTTATTCTTATGTCTCGAGCAAAAAATATTTAAGAAAGAGTGAGCCATTCAAGAATGAAATCTATGAGCCTGTTCTCAGTTGAAATATAGTTGGCTCTCATGCTTAGTAAATTTTAATTTTCGCAAAAAATAAGAATGCCTAGAATAATTTTATTGACTTTCTTCCTGTTCGTGTTCTTCCATGCAGCATTCGCTCAGAATCTATTTACACTGGAGCAGGCCCTGGCGGAGGGTATTCAAGGCAATTATGATTTGGTAATAGCGAATAATAATGGCCAGATTTCCGCCCAGAATGTTACCTATGGGAATGCAGGATTTCTGCCGAGAATCAGCACTAATATTGCGCAGGCTACTAGTGTAAATAATACAAACCTTAAATTTTTTAACGGCGTCGATAGGAACGCAAAAAATGCTGAAACGAAGACTTTGGTGGCAAGCGTGGGTATGAATTGGACAGTCTTTGACGGTCTTAATATGTTTGTGGTTTATCAACGACTAAAGACATTAAATGAAATTGAAAGACTGAATATGAAGGAAGTGCTGGAACAAACTGTATTGAATGTCGAAAGCACATATTACAACGTAATCCTCCAAAAGAAGCTTCTCAAAGCAATCGAGCAAAACATTCTACTTTATGAAAAGATAGTTGACTTGGTTCAAACAAGACTGAGTATCGGTGCAGCCTCAAAGTACGAATTGATGCAGGCTCAGGTAGAATTAAACAATTACCGTTCAAATTCTATCAGTCAAAAAGTCGCTTTAGAGAATGCTAAGGTTGAGCTTAATACCCTACTCACACGTGATGTAGAACAAACATTTGAGGTAGAAGATACGATTAGGATTGGCAAAAGGATAATGAAAGAGGAGGTCGCACTAACCAATAACAATACCCTACTTATTTCGGAGCGCAATAGAGCAGTAAGCCAGCTATTGCTTCAAAGTTCAAAGGCTCAATATTATCCGATAGTGGGTATCAATACCAGCTATAATTATTTGAAGTCCCAAAGCGAGTTGGGCAATCTCTTGTTCAATCAGACGAATGGGTGGAGTTATGGCTTTACCGCTAGTTGGAATTTATTCAATGGGTTTAATCAAAGAAGGGTAGTGCAGGCTAACAAAATAAACAACACCAACGCTGAAATTGGCTACAAAAAGGCAAGAGTAGAAACAGAATCCGCTCTTTCTAAATCTTATAAAGATTACAATGCCAACCTTGAAATATTAGAGCTAGAGAAGGATAATATAAGAATTGCTCGCCTTGTAGCAGAATTGGCAATTGAAAGGTATAGGCTTGGAATGATCAGTGCTTTTGAGATGCAAGACGCCCAAAGAAATCTTCTAACGGCCGAAAATAGATTTGAAACGGCTAAATACAAGGCAAAAATTTCCGAACTGCAATTGCTGAAAATTGATGGAAGGATTGTAACGGCGAGAAGATAGTTTTTTGGTTGGTTTAAGTTTGATTAATTCAGCAGGCATAGTGCCTGCTGAATTTTCAATTTCATTTTGAAATGATGAGTTTTTCCATTCTAACACCATTGCAGTCTGTAACCTTAACGGTATAGAATCCTGTTTTTAAGTAGGAAAGATCTAAATGATTAGTTTTAAAAGCTCCGGCAGAAATCGTAGTTCCTTGAGCATTGTAAATGGCCACCGAAAAATTTTCATCTACTCCGTTTATAGTTATATTTCCTTGGGATGGATTTGGGAGAAGAGTAAATTTCATTCCATCTGATATCTCATTACCACCTGTAATAACGTCGCCATCTGGGATACCGTCGCACTTCTCGTTGCAGCCGCATTTAACCAAAGAATAGTCAAAGTTCACAGATGGACAGAGAATCTTAATATTAAGGTCGGCAGTTACAGATGTGGATTCTTCGTAAAGCACCGCACCAACGGGTGACCTGTAAGACACGACACTACCCTTCTTCGCAATGGCTGTTGAATAAGCCATATAAGTATCGAGGTAAGTGCCTCCTGGTTCAACGTAGACCACTTTAAATGCATCAAACTTATTGCTATATACAGCTCCGGGGCAAACCAAAATAGTGTCAGTATTTAAGTCGGAGTCTTCTGCTTTTCTAACAACATGCACCCAGCTCGGAATTATAGGACTGCAGGTAACGACATCCAAGACTTGACCATTGTATACAGTTTCACCAGAACATCCACCATTTTTGATTCTTAGAGATGGATTCTTAAATCCTGGAGTTGTATAAGTAATTGGAGGGGGATTGCAACCAACAAATGTTAACACCGAAGCTCCTGCTCCGAAATACCACTCGCATTCGCCATTCTCGGCTGTAGTATTCTTAAAGATTACCTCTACACCAGTCAACACCGTATTAATGGGTCGTACATCCCGTCCTGCAATTTGATAGTTATATGCTGGTACAGGGTTAGCCCTAAGAGTTAGGCTACCTAAATTGCTACTCGTAGTATAGGGTTGCGAAGAAACCACCCTGATTTTATATTGTGTAGATTGAGGCCTATCTGGTATAATGATTTCGATGGAATTTTGAATACTTGTCGAGTCGACATTAGTGACAGATGAAAACTCACCCCTTTCATTAGACAGTTGAACTTTAAAAGTATTTGCTACTCCAAAAATTCCTGAAGTATCAAACGTGACACTAATTTTGCTGCCCGGACAGAAGGTTTTATTGGAGACATTTACATTGGAAATTGTTTGCGCGAAGGAGCAAAGCAAGAACAAAGCAAATATCAGTGTTGTCACAAGTTTCTTTTTCATAGGTTCTTTTTAGTAAGAAATTATAAAATGTTTTGGATGAGTTGTCAATTAGCTATTTTTAATCATGCTTGTGCACCCTGTTTTCATTTTACGCCATTGCAAGATAGAGCTTCTCTGGCTGGTATAAAGATTTAATTCCGCTAAGGAAAGGAAGAGGCCTTTGTTTCTTTCTTAGTTTGAGCTTTAAAAAGGACTAGCCATATTAGCTTTTGTATTCTTATAACTCTTACGCCGTTTTTTACTAATAACCCTGGAAAGTAAGAAGCTTCCACCCAATTATGTTATTTTTCCCATGCAACCTATCGTATACAACCATTGTCTACCAGGTTTAATACATACAATGTAGATGATTTACGAAGAGAAAGCGGTAGTAAAAGGTTGTCTAAAGAAGGACCCCAAGTCCCAACAGGCTTTATATAATCAATATGCCGACTTATTTTTTGGCCTTGCTTGCCGATATACCCGCCAGGAGATGGAGGCAGAGGACGTATTACAAGAATCTTTTATAAAGATTTTTCAGAATCTTGGTCAATATAGTGGCTTAGGATCTTTTGAAGGCTGGATGAAGCGTATTGTTGTCACTACAGCTATCAATTATTACCACAAAAATAAAAAAGACCTTTCCTTCTCAGCCCATACTTACGAATCCGAAAATGTGAGTGAACACAACAACATCATAGACCAGTTGTCCACTGAAGAATTGCTTTCTTGCCTAAGAAGTCTCCCAGAAGGATTCAGGCTTATTATAAATTTGTATGCCATAGAAGGCTACTCTCATAAAGAAATTGCAGCAATGCTTAATATTAGTGAAGGCACCTCGAAGTCTCAGCTTTCACGAGGCAGGAAATTACTTGAGGTTAAAATGCTAGAAAAAAATAAAATTAAGATCCTATGAGTTTCTCGGATAATCATAATTCGGAAGAGCCGCTAAAGGAACGACTACAGTCCTACAGTCGTCCCGTTCCTGAGCATCTTTGGACAAAAATAAATGCAGAGATAAGTGCAGAGGTCAAGCGACCAACAAGCTTGATCTGGCTTTATCTTTTGTTGCCATTGCTATTTGTAACTGGCTATTTCGTCGGTAGGTATACTACAAAGACAGAGACATCTGTCCATGAACAACAGTATATCGCTTATCCTATCAAGGATAGTTCTGCCATACCCCGCCATCGCAGACCCTTTTTCGTGAATAATAGGCAATCCAATAATGCAGCCGAGGCTTCAAATGTAGATAAAAACAGAAAAATGCAGGCAAGCGACCGTGCCCTGCTTGAGGAATTGACCGCAATGAACTCGAGAATGGATAGACTGGAAAATGAATTATCTAAACAAAAAAAATTAAACGCTAATATTCTAAACTCAATAAAATACACTGCTCCGAGTTCAAGAAATG
>DASVUU010000461.1:0-2972 GCA_036386935.1 Cytophagaceae bacterium
TGCTCTCTGTGCAATTATTTGATCCTCATTTCTTTTTCGCTCAATGGCGATGGCGATCTGTCCCGAGATAAAATCAAGTAATTCAAGATGTCTTAGTTTATATTTATTTCGGTCACTGTGGCTCTTTACTGCAATTACACCGATGGTTCTATTCTCCAGTCTTAAAGGTACACCTAGCCAAATCTTAGGAACAGGTCCCATCAATTCAACGATTCCTTCCTGAGCAAGAAGCATAATGTCCTCTTCATAAAGAATCACTGGCTTTTCACTAAATAATGAGTATTCCGTCAGCCCTTTACCAGCGATTCTTTTCAGGGTAATGATATTGTTGCCTAACGTCTCATCCACATAATAAGGAAAGTTCAAATAATTTTTGTCCTTGTCATAAAGGGCAACATGGAAATTATTTACTGCGATTAGCGTCTTTAGTTCTTGGTGAATATTGTATAACAGTGTCTCTAAATTGTCACTATTAATAGCCAGATTGGCAATTTTATAATACAAGTTTTGAGCTCGTTCTGCTCTTATTCTCTCGGTGTTGTCATGAAAAATACCTCTAAACGTAACCGGCTTCCCATTTTCATACCGTACATTTATACTTCCAATTACTTGTATGGTCTTCCCTGTTTTAGTCTGGAAAGCCGTTTCTATCTTGTCACTTTTATCTCCCGCCCAAACCTTATCTAAAAAGGCCAATGTTTCCTCTTTATAATCTTCATGAATGATATTATGGAGGTTTAATGATTCAATTTCTTCATTACTATAACCTAGGGTGTTTTTCCAGGCATTATTTACAAAGATCATTTTACCCTCAATCGTAAATACCTGAATTAGGTCGTTCGCATTCTCAAAAAGATCTTGAAGGTCCTCGTTGCTTTCCTTTAAGGCCCGAATTACCCTTTTTTTCTCTGTAATATCTTCTCCTAAAAGAGTAACATATACAATCTCATCACTTTGGTTCCTTTCAGTAATGACCTGAAATTTTATGGTTCGCAAAGTGCCATTCTTAGCAATGAGTTTCTTCTTAAGTTTTAAAACCTCCGTATTACCCTCAAATATTTTAGCAAGTTTATCTTCTTCATGCTCTGAGTCGTTTTCTCTTTCAAATACTTCAGACCAGGTCTTGCCCAATATGTCTTCAGAGTTCCAGCCTGTGAATTTTAAGAGCGCATCATTGATATAGGAGATCTTGCCGGTGTTGTCAATACTTAAAGTTAAAAGCCTTACTCTTTCAAAAACTTTCCTGAATTGAAGGTCAGTTTGATTTAGTAAGTATTGATTTTCTGATTTCTTAGATTCTAGTAACTGAACTTTTTTCTTTAAATGGTCAATTTCTGAAAGTAAATCTTGAGCAGTACTATTTTGCAATTCCATGGGGGGTATATTTTGCAGCATACAAAAATAGCCAATAAATGCCTAATTACAATTTCAGGCTATTCAATATCATTTGAGCAAACTTTTATAATTTCTATATCGTTAACAATAACATTTACTTTTAAGTACTATCTTTAACGCCTGTGTAAGAGTTTAAGTGAGTCTAGTCTCAATTGAACAATTATTTTAGAACCGATGACTAATCAATTGCTTAAATATATCCTGGGATCACTGAAAGTTTTGATAGTCTATATAGTCTTGAGTAATATTCTTATGCCAGATGCAGCTTCCTTCCTGGGTAGATTATTTCCAAGTTTAGTAAGTCCTTCCATAGTGTCATGGTCCGAAGATAAGTTCAATCAAGATCTGGAGGATGAAAAAGATATAGAAGACGATAAAGAAAACGAAAAGGAAAAAGAAATTGATAAAAGCTTTTTCACAGAGCAGAAATATTTGAACCCGGTTTTTTCGATCGAATTGAACACGTCAAAAAAGCATTTTTTGGAGAGAAGATATCCCCGTCAGATCTTTCCTATTACCACTCCTCCGCCTCGATATATCTAATTGACTTATTTAAATCAATTATTTATAAATTATTAAAATAAACTATGTTTTCTACTATAAAAAAGGAACAGTTAAGTTCTATTGTTAAAAATGATTTGCCGGCGTCGATTGTAGTGTTTTTGATAGCTCTGCCATTATGTTTAGGTATCGCGTTGGCGTCCGGGGCGCCATTATTCTCCGGAATTATTACAGGCATCATTGGTGGGCTGGTAGTATCCATTTTAAGTGGATCTTCCTTAAGTGTGACGGGCCCAGCCGCTGGTCTTACAGTAATTGTGTTGACTTCAATAAAAGATCTGGGGGCCTTCGACTCCTTTTTAATGGCCTTATGTATTGCAGGAATTTTGCAATTGCTGTTCGGGTTCTTGAAAGCTGGAAGTATCGCTAACTTTTTCCCATCAGGTGTAATAAAAGGGATGTTAGCAGCTATTGGAATAATACTAATTCTTAAACAAATTCCTCATGCCCTCGGATATGATGCTGACTTTGAAGGGGATGAGGACTTTATTCAGGCTGATAATGAGAACACATTTACAGAAATAATCAATGCTTTCGCAGGCTTCCATCTCGGCGCAGTTATTATCAGTATTTGTTGTTTCATAATATTAATCGGCTGGGAGAATAAGGTACTGAAGAAAATAAAGTTGCTGCCGGCGCCTCTGATTGTCGTTATTGCAGCGATTTTATTAAATGAGGTTTTTCAAGTTATAGGTGAAAACTTAATACTAAAAGGTGACCATTTGGTCCAAGTTCCGCTTATCAAGAACATGAGTGATGTGGCAACAAACTTAACCTTTCCCAATTTCAGTCAATGGCAAAACCCTAAAGTCTATATTACCGCAGCTACCATTGCCATAGTTGCAAGTTTAGAAACTCTATTAAGCATAGAAGCTATTGATAAATTGGATCCGGAAAAAAGAAGAACTCCGGGCAATAGAGAATTGAAAGCTCAGGGGATAGGAAACATTTTGGCTGGACTCATAGGCGGGTTGCCAATGACGGCAGTGATTGTAAGAGGTTCGGCAAATATAAAT
>DASVUU010000462.1:0-7417 GCA_036386935.1 Cytophagaceae bacterium
TAGTATCCATAAACAATACTGTAAGAACAGAAGCAGCGAAAAACCAGAATACATCAGTTTTATTTTCGTCATATCTTACGGTAACGATACTTACCATACCTACCCAAAAGAAAAAGACTGAAGGATTTAAAAAATTCAGCAGGAAGCCTTTGAATACGATGTTTGCGCGCCTCTTGTCCTTTTGTATGGGAGCAAGAGGTACAGACTTTTCTGTTGGCTTTATAAAGTAATATAGGCCTAGGCCTACCATGAAGATGCCGCCGACTATGGCGATAAACTTTTTAAATGCGAGATTCTCCATAAATGAAGAAATCCCAAAGTAGGTTAATAATATAAAGAGGATGTCGCTAAACGCCACGCCGATGGCAAAGAAAAAGCCGAAACGAAATCCTTTGTTTATACTAGTCTGTAGTAAACCAAAAAAAACCGGCCCAAGCATCAATGCCAACGCAAACCCAAAACCCATTCCCTGTATAATAGCACTACTGCTCATAAAAATAACTATTTTAAATAATTTTCCTTTTTGAGGTATTCTTCCCAACCTTCAAAAAGAGTCTTTTTCATTACTCGAGGAAATTTATTCTGCCCGCCTTCCTTTCCCTTCAAAGTCATCCACTTATAAAAGGCTGAAGTCGGTAAAATGTTTACAATAACCTCCTTTAAAGCCGCGCTTCTCTCTACCTTATAGTCATCGTTTAGCACTTTCAGTTTCTCATCCAATTTTTCTTTCAACGTGACGGAGTCAACAGCGTCATCGGTACCGATAAACCATTTATGAGCGAACAAGGTGTCATAAGGAACGCCGGCAACTGTAAATTCTTTTATAGAAATATTTAATTCCTCCGAAACCAATTGGATTGCTTTATTCATATTCTCTACGGAAAGATGCTCTCCACAGAGGCTTAAGAAGTGCTTAGTCCTTCCAGAAATTATTATTTCGGACTCCGCTTTTGAAACAAAACGTATTACATCGCCAATAAGATACCTCCAAGCACCGGAGCAAGTCGTCAAAAGAAGGGCATAGTCCACGCCTTCCTCCACTTGATGAATCATAAGCGTCTTCGGGTTTGCAACCACCTCTCCTTCGGAGTCGAAATTATCTTCCGTAAAAGGTATAAATTCAAGAAACAAGCCGTTATTGAGGACCAATTTCATGGAGTGTCTATTCGGCTTCACCTGAAAGGCCACAAAGCCTTCTGAAGCAAGGTATGTCTCAATATAGGTGATAGGGCGCCCCATCAACTTTTCGAAACCTTTTTTATATGGATCAAAGGAGACACCACCATGTACAAATACCATCAGATTTGGCCAGATATCATGTATGGTCTTTACCTTGTAGTGTTCTACAATCTTCTCCATCAATATTTGTATCCACGCTGGGACCCCTACTATGAATCCGATGTCCCAATTTTTTGCATTGAGGGTAATTTCTTCTAGCTTTTTATTCCAGTCTCGATTTTTGGCGATTTTTTTTCCTGGCTTATAGAAGAGGTTGAACCAGAGAGGGATTTTACTTGCCTGTATTCCGCTGAGGTCTCCTTCATAATAGGTCCGATACTTTTGAAGGTCGGTGCTCCCTCCTAGCATCAGTATACCTTTTTCCAACAAGCTCGGCGGCAGGTCATAGTTGGAGAGAGTTAGGATTTGGCGAATACTGGTTCTTTTGTTCGCCTTCATAATATCCTTACTAAGAGGAATGTGTTTGGTGGAAGCTTCTGAAGTACCTGAGCTCAATGCAAAGTATTTGATGACACCGGGCCAGCAAACATCCGCTTCGCCTTCCTTGCTCCTATGCCACCACTCATTGAATATTTTATTGTAATTCGAAACCGGTACCCGCTTTTTGTAATAATTATAAAAATTTTCAACGTCCCCATCTTTGAATCTTGGGATGATCTCATCGAAATTGAAGGCACGTCCAAATTTTGTATTGGAAGCCTTTTTCAAAAGTTTTTTTAATTCCTTTTTTTGAAGCTCAAATGGAGAAACGGTGTCCTGTTCCCCTATTTGCCGAGTTATCTTTAAGCCTTTATTTAAGAGAGCGCCTAGAAGTGTCATAATCAATTGTTAAATAAATCCCTCGCTATCCGACGCATTAGGTCAAAATCATGCGAAGATAGAAGAAGCTGGTAAATTTTACTTGAAAATTTAATTAATAATGCAGGATAGGATTGTTTGAAGAGCAAGCGCCCATTCCACCATGGCAAACTAGTTTGATGAAATAAATTAAAAAACATTACTTTAAAGTTTTAAATTTCACGATGGATTTACAAAGAAACATACAACAAATTCAACAGGTCGTCAGGCATTCTGACGCAAAGTTAGTTGCCGTGACGAAGACCTACCCGGTAGAGGTGCTTCAAGAAGCCTATGATTTGGGACTCCGCGCTTTTGGAGAGAACAAGGTTCAGGAACTTATACAGAAATTTGAAGTATTGCCGAGAGACATAGAATGGCATTTGATCGGGCATTTGCAGAGCAATAAGGTAAAGCACATAGCGCCTTTTGTCCACTTGATCCATTCGGTTGATTCGATGAGCTTGCTGAAAGAAATCAATAAACAAGCAGAAAAAAACTTTCGAGTGATAGATTGTCTGCTACAAATACACATTGCCAAAGAAGAAACCAAGTTCGGTTTGTCGGAAGAAGAAGCAGTAGAAATCATAAGATCGCACGAGCTCCCCTCTTTAAAAAACATAAAAATCATAGGGTTGATGGGTATGGCAACAAATACAAGCGATGAGTCTGTTATCAGAGCTGAGTTCAGGTCATTAAAGACTCTTTTTGAATTATTTAAAAGATCCTATGCAAGCGACGTCGTCTCCTTCCACGAACTCTCTATGGGGATGAGCTCAGACTATAAGGTCGCACTCGAGGAGGGAAGCACTATGGTAAGAGTAGGTAGTTCACTGTTTGGAAAAAGGGACTATCAACAATCGTAAGGTAGTTAAGGGAAAATTAAAATTTAATTTAAAATTTATCAAGACACGTATGCACAAGACATTTTTAATACTTGCCTCGGCTCTTGGAGCACTAACCGTAATGATTGGTGCATTCGGTGCCCATGCTTTAAAAAGTCACTTAACAAAAATCGGCCGCACAGAAGTATTTGAAACAGCTGTAAAGTATCAATTCTACCATACCATTGCGATCTTCCTCCTGGGCTTACTCCTCTTGAAAGTCGAACATAGATTGTTTCATCTCTCTGGTTATTGTTTTGCTGCCGGTATCGTTATATTTTCCGGATCATTGTATATGTTGTGCCTAACCAATGTCGGGAAATGGGGCGCAGTAACACCTTTCGGAGGGCTTTTGCTGATTGCAGGCTGGATTATGATGGCAATTGGGATTTCGAAAACACTATAGTTTTCAGTATAATTATTGGGGCGGCTCTCCGGCGAAAAGCCGGAGACCAGGCTGTTCGCTTCTACTCCTCGTTCGTTCCTCACTGTGGGGTATCCACTTCCATCCTTTCCGCAGGATATAATAGTTTATTTAGGTGTAATGTATGGCCATTTCTAACGGCAGAAAGATCAATCCGAGTAAGCAAGATGGCTCCAAAATGCAAGTAGGACTGAGAATCCTTGACAATACAGTAATGAGAAGTCACCGCCTCCCTATCTCATAATTCAATTATCAATTAATACACGTAGCTTACTATTACTCCCCATAGTGGGTAATACTTCATTCTTTCACAAACCGCTGAACCCTTTCCCCCGCATGGGTTATAATTTTAATGAGATACATTCCCGGCTTCAAATCAGAAATTGAGATATTACTATTACTTACCAGACCCGTCTGCAAAGCTTTGCCTTCGATGCCAGTGATTTCATAGATCGCATTTTCAACTAAATCCCCTGTGATTATAAGTTCATTTTTCGCAGGAATGGGATATAAGCTAAACCCCTCCTGTATTTGATTATTTTCGATACCTGACACCCCACATTCTGCTGTCTTCACTAGAATAGAGGAACTGGAAGGACTTAGGTTGCCAGAAGCGTCTTTTGCTTTCACCGTTACGATATAAACCGTATTGCAAGCCAAATCTGTAAAAGGCATATTAGTAGAAGAAGTACTTCCTACGGAAGCTGACCCGTTAAATACTTCATAGCTCACTCCCCCTACATTATCTGCGCTCTCATTCCAATTTAATGTAAACGACTCTTGGGTGATATTAGAGGTCGTGAGCCCGTTTGGTTCTGTGGGAGCTTGAGTGTCGACAATTGCACCATTGCCAAAAACTATCTCCCCAATCATTATTGCATTTATATCTCTAGCAGCAAGAATATCTAGCTTGTAATAAGCATATGCAGTAGTGTTGATGAAATAATAAGTTTTCGGTTGGTTTGGCCCATCCCATAATTGATTGTTTTGTGTGCTTAAGGTCGTCCAATTTATTCCATCATTTGATGCCAAAAGACTCCAATCTTTAGGGTCAAACTTTTGTGAAGTATTTGCATTCCCTTGATTATATATGGTGTACTTATTATACACTACAGGAGCCTCATATTGTATTTGAATCCAGTTCTTTCCAGACCAGTCCATCCAGGTAGTCCAATCAACCCCATCAAATGCTCGTTCAGGTTTCTCCTGGTTTGCATAGGCTCGTGCTGTAATATAGGGATACGAAATGGCAGATGTCGTCACAACCTTTGTGGTTGGCGCTGACCAATTACCAGATGCATCGTAAGACCTAACGGTCATTGTATAAGATATGTTTGGCGATAATCTTTCTAAGTTATAATTCACTCCGGAGACAGTATCTATGGCCACGCCATTTTTAGAGACCTCATAGCCTACAACCCCAACATTATCAGTGCCAGAACTCCAATTCAGCGTGAAGGAAAAAGGGGTGATAGAGCTAGCTGTTAACTCTGTAACGGCAGCAGGTTTTTCAGTGTCACGAAACTCTTGATTGACGACTATTTTTTTACTTAAAGTTCCTCCCGATATGGTAAGCGTAGCTGTTCTATTCGCTGTTCCAGTATTGGCAGTTGGAGTAATGCTGATAATTTTATCTCCTGTCCCACTAGTAGAATTGACTGTAAGCCAAGCGGGGATGCCTGTGACAGTCCACGCTACATTTGATGTAATCGCTAATGTCTTTGTTGAAACTGAAGAGGCAAAATTAATGTAATCAGTATTGGCAGAAAGGATATTTGCAGTTTCCACACAATTTCCTGACGGACACCAGCGATACATTACATTTTTATTCCTGCCGTCGTCTTCCTGCACCAATACATATTCGCCATTACTTCTTTTGAATACATCTAAACATTGTACTACGTCATTCCAGCCTATATACCCCCAGGGGGCCCGAATATAGCCGAGCGATGCATTGGTCGAGGCATTAAAAATATTGATTTGCCCCATGGCAAAGTTCGGATCACGACCCAGATCAATGGTGGTAAAAATATAATCTCCCTCTGCATCAAATGACACTGTCTCCGTTTTATTACTAAGTTCATAAGGCACTACAAGCTCACTTTGTGAGGTTCTATTGCCTTTACCCCAGTTATCATACCGATGAAGGGCTCTACCCATGGCCCTCCATGGCGTTACATCTGGGTAGTTAACCGTTGTTCCCCCTATATACATTCTATCTAAGGCTACATTATATTGTATCCTTCGTGCTTTTATAATTGGAGCTGGCAGAGCAATTACTTCGTATTTACCGTCGTAGATAGGGATTTTGTTGGCATCTAAACCTAGAAATTTGGTATGATGAATACGTTCTCCAGCAGCTGCCCAAATATCCCCATTGTCATCAATCGTAGTACCATGGCCACCGTCTACGGGGTAATAGGGTTGGGCAGTATATTCACCCGATTCCATTTGTCCATTTGCATTTAAATCACGCCACATCCAAGGACCCAAAATAGAGTTTGGATAATATGACTCCTGTCCTTCTCCAAAAATGATACAGGGAATAGCCACCTCTCCATCGGTAGCAGGGTTAAAGCGATAGATGACTGAGAGCCCGCCATTCATGCTGCTCATACCTAAAAATTTCTGCCCGTTAATATTTTTTACACTTACACTAGCTAATGCAATATGAAGTCGCGGATCGCTCGGATATTTGTACCTATTAATGGTGTACCCAGAATAGACAGCTTCTTGTCCCTCTGGCTTTGTATAATCTATTGTAAAGTGCTCCACTTTGCCATAAATATCTTTGCCATCGGTGGCGTTGTCTATGCCCATGGCATCCACAAACATCACACAGTATTTGCTCCAGTTTAAAGCAGATGTTTTCAGGTTATAACTTTCGACAATGGCCCCTTGTCCACCTGTATGCCATTGTGTATTTCCAATGTAGATATTTCCGTTGTTATCAGTACCTATCCCCCGTATCTGATTGAACTTGAGATTGCCATTTTTCCCAGGTATACCTGATAAAACACCACCTTCAGCACCAAAAGTAGAAGTAAAACGAGGTTGAGTATTGATATCAGTGTATATAAGAACTTGCTCTCTTTTTCCAACATCCCCAATGAGGAGCCTGTCAGTCTTGTCTATGCAAAAATCACCCACGAAACTGCCTACAGGCATTTGTATTTCCTGCTGCAACTTCAATCCGGTACCGACATCATATCGTTCAATTTTAGTGGCATCTTCGTTTATTGCCACCCAAATTTTACCAAATGAATCAACAAATAGCTTAGAAGGATCGGTTACTTTTATCTCCTTTTTAAAAACCATTGTGTTGGCGTCATACACCATTACTCGGTCTTTTTGATCCTCAAAATCATAATCAAGAGAAATATACAATTCGGTCTCTGTGGCATACAAACCCTGAGTCCAAACTTTTTCGTTGTCTAACATTTCTTTCACAACCAACATACTACCTTTAGGCCAGCCTTTTCCGTTTTCAAAAGGGGCTGCTGCAGTAATGTCTGCTTTAGTTCTTCTTGATACTCCTAGCCAACTCTTGCCCAGCGGTGGAAATCGGTCACTATCCCAATTAAGCCCTCCGCCTTCATTGCCCATATGTGTTAAGAAATAAACGTATTTTGAGTTTGCGGCTGCATCTTTCCCACCGAACGCCCCCCATCCATGTGAGTTGCCTCCATGAACAACATTACCCATTTTTAACTCCGTAAAATTACCACCGCCTTCTTCCCAACCCACATTCGTATATACGGTGCCATCGGGATGCACATACATCCCTTCTATTCCTTGCGGCATGAAGGTATTTTCATCGGCATTGCTATTGCCAAGCCATGAATTTTTAACATTGGTAACCTGTTGCGCATTTACCCACTGTGAAAGAAGGATCAGGGCGAAGATTATGTATGGTTTTTTCATAGTGGTTCTTTAACGTGGTAGAAGTCTTTGTATGATTTATGAGTCGCGCCGGTCCCGGAGCTCCTTTTCGATGAGGTAATAGGACGATTCGGCGATCAGTGCCGCAGTC
>DASVUU010000463.1:0-5370 GCA_036386935.1 Cytophagaceae bacterium
AAATGTATGCGAGTTGATATTACAGTTATTACCAATTGAGGCCCCCTCAAGTATTATTGCAAATTGCCATATACTCGTATTAACTCCAATTTTAGAAGTTTTTACGTCAGCTAATTCATGTATCCTATTTCGCATAACTTAAAAAAGCCTGGTAATCTCGGATATAATCATCTTCATCGTATTTTTCTGAGGCTAGCACTAGACAGATAGACCCGGAAGAAAAGTTGATTTCGGACGCCCAAATTCCAGGTGGAATATGCAAGCCAATATGTGGACGGTTTAATTGCACCAGCCTTTGTACTTTTCCATCATCCAATAAAACTTCAAAGGACCCACTGGCGGCAATTAAAAATTGGTGGCATTTTTTATGGGCATGCGCTCCCCTTGACTCTCCCCCGGGGATGTCATATAAATAAAAGATACGCTTAATATCAAAAGGTAATTCGATATTGGATTGCACTGGGGTTATATTACCCGCCCGATTTGCGATCTTCGGCAGATATAGTAAATCACATAAAAAAACTGAATTTGATTTATTCCGCATTCTTTATCGATTGATAAACCTTATAATCTCTTACATATTCTTCTTCATTGTAGCGTTGATCTGCCAAAATAAGAGCTAAGGAATTGGTGGAAAAATTTTCCATGCTCCGCCATATCATTTTAGGGACATACAATCCGTAATATGATCTGTTCAAATGGTACCTCGTTTCACTTTTTCCGTCGTTTAATACAATATCAAAACTACCGCTTAATGCTACGATAAACTCTCTTAGCGATAGATATCCATGCCCACCCCTAATCTCCCCGCCTGGCACATCATAGATCCAGTATGCTCGTTCTATTTTGAAGGGTATGTTATGTTCTTGTTCTATAAAAGACAAATTGCCTCTAGGGTCCAAAAATTTCGGCAAGTTTATAATTTGCGCAATTTCTGGATTGAAGTCTTTATCCAACATAATTAAACGAATATGGAATTTGAAGGTGAACTACGCCAGGAAAATTTTCGGCGTTGCTTCCTTTAGTCTCATTCAATACTTCAAATTGTATGAAATCGTCTACTTTAAATAGGACATAACGTTGGTTTTCTCCAAAAATCAAATTAAAAACAAAGGTACCTGCATTCAACACGAATGGGCCCAATTGTCCTTTCACCGTATACACGCCCTCTTTTGAGTCATTAGCTGTAGTAACCAAAGCTCCATCATGGAAAACAACAATTTCATCTAGCGTTTTTAGTTCGAAAGTAACGTCTAGGTTAATCTTTGATCTAAAATTATAAAACTCTATTTCAAAATCAATGCCAGAGGATAAACTTATTACCTCCCCCTTTATTGGCTTAACGTCAAATCGCTGAATCCTAATATTTTCGTTCCCCGGAGCTTCCGTCAAACTACCGCTGAATCTAAATGAACTGTCAGTATTGCCAGAATTTTGGTAAAAATTCACCGCATCAACCGAGCTTCCTGTGAAAACAGTTGCACCACTTTGCAGTACTATGCCTTTAGTGCACAATTGCTTCACGGAGGCCATATTATGACTTACGTATATAACTGTTCGGCCTTGCACCGAGACGTCCCTCATCTTCCCAAGACATTTCTTTTGAAACTCAGAATCGCCAACTGCAAGTACTTCATCAATAATTAAAATCTCAGGCTCTAGATGGGCCGCAACAGCAAAAGCTAGACGCACATACATTCCAGAAGAATATCTTTTTACGGGGGTGTCTATAAATTTTGAAACACCTGAAAACTCAACAATCTCTTCAAACTTTGCTCGTATTTCGGATTTAGTCATTCCTAAAATTGCCCCATTTAGAAAAATATTATCCCTGCCGGATAATTCGGGGTGAAATCCAGTTCCAACCTCTAGCAAACTTGCAATCCTTCCCTTCACTCCTATATTTCCTGAAGTCGGGAGAGTAATTCTAGAAAGTATTTTTAATAATGTCGATTTACCAGCTCCATTTTTACCAATTACGCCCAGCACCTCTCCTTGCTGTACGTCAAAACTTACGCCTTTTAAGGCCCAATACTCCTTTTCAGAGTCCTGGTAACGATTACGCTGACCTATCTGCAAAGTAGGGTCGTCCTTATTAGTGGCTTTCGCCCACCATTTCTGTATATCAGTTTTTAAGGAACCTGTTCCAAATGTACCCAGATCATATTTTTTCGTAATGCCTCTAACCTCGATAACCTTGCCCATCTACACAGTATCTATAAATGATTTTTCACTTTTATTGAAAATTAGAAGACCTATAGTAAATAAGCCTACTATTATGCAAGTAGAATAGAGTAAGTTACCAAGACTAATATTACCAACACCTAAAATTGCATATCTGAAACCTTCTACAATGGAGGAAAGTGGATTCATTTCCAGAAGCATCCTATATTCGCCACTAACAGACGATAGAGGGTATATTATTGGGGTAGCGTACATGAAAAGCTGCAAACCAAATGTGGAAAGAAAGGCTAGATCTTTATATTTAATAGTTAAGGCTGCTAAAATTAGCCCTAAGCCCAAAGAGAACAATAACAAGAGTATTAGTAAAAAAGGCACTAATAAAATAAAGCTATTGATTTGATAAGAATGACCAGAAAGTATGCTAATCACGACAAAAACAAGGAAAACACCTAGATTTATAGTAAAGCTTATAAGCCCAGATATGAGATAAGAGAGGGGCACTACAAGTCTTGGGAAATAAACCTTTCCGAAGATACTAGCATTGGAAGTAAGTGTATTGGATATTTTAGTAAAGGAAAGTGAAAAAAGATTCCATGGCAATAAACCACATAGATAAAATATATGGGGTGAAACTCCCTCTGTAGAAATATTTACCATCTTGCCGAATACAAAAGTGAATATCACAGCCATCAAAAGAGGTTGTCCCACTGCCCAGAATGGGCCAAGAATAGTCTGCTTAAACATGGACTCCCAATCTCTCTTGACTAATAAGGCGACAAGGTCTCTATAACGCCATATTTCTTTGAAGTTGATGTCTAACCAACCTGTTGCAGGCTTAATCTGTAAATCCCACTTTTCATGCTCTGCATTAATCATACCCCTGTAAATTTACGAAGTATATTTTTTAATCTAGATGTTTTTGACATCGCTTCTTCTTCATAGTAACCATATCCTTGATAGTACCCATAGCCATACTCATAGCCATAGCTATACTTCGCATCGCCAGACACTAAATCATTTATTACAATCCCTACATTCTTTATTTTTCCTTCATTGTAGATATTGTTGATTTTCTCCAACAACTTAATTTCTGTGTATTTGTGTCTTACAATGTATACATTGATGTCTGATTGCCTCATGAGTGAAAAGGCATCAGACACCAGACCCACGGGTGGGGTATCTATTATAATAAAATCATAGGTCAATTTTAGCTCGGCTATCAGAGTATTTAAACGAGGAAGCTCCATTAATTCCGCAGGATTAGGAGGTACAGGCCCAGCGGTGATGAAGTCCAGATTTTCAACAGTTGTCTTCTTGACAACTTCATTGAGTTCATGTTTACCCGCTAAGTACGTACTTAATCCTTTATCATTGGCGTGGCCAAAATCGGCAAATATTTTTGGTTTCCTCATATCGGCACCTATAAGAATGGTCTTGTTACCAGTCAAAGAGATGATGGTAGCCAGGTTGATACTGCAAAAGGTTTTACCCTCCCCACTTATGGACGAGGTGATAGAGATGAGCTTGGACTCTTTCACACTTGAAAGATAGCCTAAATTTACCCTCAACGACCTGAAGGCCTCTGCGATACCGGACTTTGGACTTTCAGAAACTACCAAATTGCTCTTTGATACGCTGTGTCCAATAATTCCCAGTATGGGTATATTAGTATAAGCTGAAATTGCCGCTTTGGATGTAACCTTATTGTTTGTAATAGTCTTAATAAAGATGTAAAAAAATGGCAGCAACAGCCCGGCAACAACCGCCAAAATGTAAATGTTTTTAGCTTGGGGGGCTATCATCCAAGCGCTGTACCCTGTAGCAGCCTCTAGTATTTTAATGTCTGGCAGATTTGAAGCCTTTGCTATTCCAGCCTCGGCTCTTTTTTCTAATAAATAATTATAAATGTGGTCATTAAGATTAAACTTTCTTTGAAGATTTAGTAAAGTTCTCTCTTTTGTCGGCAGTTTGCTAATAAGCCGTTCAGTAAGGGAGATTCTTTGGTTTAAGTCTTTTAACATTAGATTACTACCCTTTATAATGTTCTTCAAGTTTTCCAACAAGGACTCTGTAGTATGTCTGATTTTATTGTCAAGATTGACCAAGTAAGGATTTTTCTCCGAAGTTGTAATAACAAGTTGATTTCGCTCAGACTTCAATTGTATCAATTGACTAATAAGTGCTCCTAGCACTGGGTCTCCTATCCCAATTGCTGAGGGAGCGACGATTTCTTTAAAATCCTTGTTTTCATTTATATAGGTGGATATGTAGTCATAGTATTTTAGATTCAATTCTAATGAAGCCCTTTCTTGGTCTAATTTCTCCAACTTTTCTGCAGCATCAGATGAAGTACCAGAGGTGCTAATATTATTGCTTTGAAAAGATTCAATCTCATTTTCAGCAGTTTTCAATGAAGTAGAAATCTGCACTAGCTGTTCTTCGATAAACTTGATGGTATTTGTCGCTATTTGATTTTTTTCATCAAGAGTTACATTCGTATAAACTTCGGCCACTTTATTTAAAAAATCAGCTTCCTTTTGGATATTTGGCCCTTGTGCAGTAAGATCTAGTATCGTGGATTCCTTTCCCGTGGTATTGATTCCTAGCTTATTTTTGTACCGATAAATTAGGGCAATAGGATCACTGACAATAAAATAAAGACTGAACTTTTCAGAAGGAAAGGGTCCGTTCTTGAGAATCGTGAAAGAGAGATTATCTTTTAGTATTTTTCTACCAAAGGCAAATTTTTCCTGTATTTCTTTTTTTCCAATTTTTAGGACAAATTCCTCGTCATTTAATGCGTGAATATAGATAGGCACATTCTGCAAAGGGTGCTGCAAAGAATCTATGACAACCTGGAAAGGAGAGGTGGGATAAATCTCAGTAACTCTGACCTTCCCCTCATGAAAATATGACACTCTAAAATTTAATTGCTTGAGCGTTTTTTCAATCACGCTATAAGATTTGATCATTGCCATCTCATTAGAGAGACGTTTTTTAGGAGTGAAGCTATTTATTTCATTTAATAACGTGCTTCCGCTCCCACTAGCGTCGTCTTTGATTAAGATGGTAGACTTAATATTAAAAACTGGCTCGGAGGAATATATATATGCATATGCTAGGCCATAGGCCATGGAGATAGAAAGCAAAAACAAAGGCCAATACCTTAATATTGTAAAAATTATC
>DASVUU010000464.1:0-16782 GCA_036386935.1 Cytophagaceae bacterium
GTAATAATATTCAAATGCTGGACTCCATTCTTATTTTGACATAATCGTTCGTAGACCGCCACGTTCTAATTGACTAAACAATACAATCTCCAAGATAAGCCGCGTGGAAGTATTAAAAAGTTAAGAAAAATAAAACAGTGCGTACAAAAATTGATTTTCGCTAATCGAAGCTAAAGTTGCCTTCTATATTCCTAATATTGCTGTTTGCTATATCTATAAGCTGCTCAAGAGGCTTACTATCTATCAGAATGAGGCGATAAATCCCATTATAGGCCTTCTGCTAAAATTTTCTCTATAGATTTAAAAACAGAAACTATCGCCAAAGAAAACAAGAGAAAATATTTATAGCATTATTGTAAGTATTTAACTTTGCTTGTCTTAAAATAAATTGATTATAACTGGCAATAACGTTATGGGAAGTAGAGCAAAAAAATGACGCCTACATCAGCCATCGTTTCCTTTTATGGGAATCAAAATGGATCGTAATTATTGTCTCCTCAATCATTCCGAGCTTATTAGAGTTTTAAGAAAAATTCCTGCAATCGATCAAGATATATTGAAGGAAACAACCCAACGGTTAACAAATTATTAACAAATTTATCGTTGAATTTTATAAATATTTATATATTCAGGTACAGGTTTGGTAGTTATATAGGATCCCTGTGAGAAAGATATGTTTTTTCATAATGGTGAGTTTATTATTTGAAAGAGCGCTATATTGTTTCAGCAACTTCGGATTGTTTAAGGATGTAATCCCGCATTGTTTCAATTAACATTTTTAAGACCTATTTATAAATCACTAGCTTTCCGGTTTTTAGTTTTTTACCGTCTCGAACGGTAAGAAAGAACATTCCTTCTGGAAGTTGTGACACCATTAGTGTAAATTTTGTATTTGCATTAGGTTGCACCTTTTCGACTATTATGGGTTTTCCATTATTGTCTGACAATTCTATCTGGACGGGAGAATCCTCTTCAAAGCTGGACAGGTCAACAACTATATACTCATTAGCAGGATTAGGACTCATACTTACTGTAGACGACTCGCCATTGAGTTTATCACGATCGTAAGCGCTTAGCGGAACGCCACGATCTATATCATATATATTGACAGTTTGAGTGGACGAAATACCAATTTTGTAAGATGCTTTAGTAGTCGCTGGACGAACGTCTTCTATGATGGTGGCAATGACAGTTTCCAGATTTTCAACAAGATCGTCTTTAATGGGACTTACAATAACATCGGCGGCCTCCTGGTTTGGAGGTATAATAACGAAAGCGTTCATTAAGCCATAGTCACGCTGTGAGGTGGCTGTACCAGAAAGATTATATTCTATTGCATAGGGTATAGTGGGATAATTAGTAATTCGGCTAACATTGAATCTACCTTCATCTGCTGCCGATTCCCATGCATCAGGATCAGAGGCTATTATTGTTGCAGAAACATTTACACCTGTTTTTATTTCGGTAATCTTTAAGTTAATGTCGTGTGCTTTCGTACCCAGGTTTGTTCTTCCACCATTGGGATTAATGACTGTGATGTTGCCTTTCACATTGGCCAAACCCAATGAAGAGGCTGGGCCGTCTATAGCTAAAATAAATTCCCTGTTTTTAGTGTCTTGCAATGCGCAATCAATAAAATCCACTCCGCCATATTCCAATATGTCTGTACTAGGATCACTCCATTTCCTTCCCTCAATCTGGATAGGTTTGTCATAGGAAGTCGCCATATTTCTAAACACACATTCTTTAAAACTCACAAAGGCCTTGTTAGAACTGCTACCTGCGTAGGCAGCGTTATGAAGGGCAATGCCTACTTCTGAAGTGTTCTCTATCAAACATTGCTGAAACTCTACGAATCCTTTTACATCACTCGAAGTATAAATGCTTATCCCTCTTATCCCCGTGACGAAGCAGTTCTCAAACCGTATGCTCACCGGCTCCAGCAAAGCGCCAGGCTGGTGGAGGGCTAGTGCGATCCCATGGCCGCTGTAAAGATCCTTACCATTGTTGGTAAATCGGCAATTCTTAACCACTATATTCTTTAATACCTGTTTAGTTAAATCTGCTGTCTTTGGATCAGGTTCTATATCGATACCAGCCATAGGTGCTGTGCCATGGGTGTTCTTAAATTCGCAATTCTCAATAAGTAGGTTTTCTGCACTAATCACGCTGATGCCTTGTCTCCTGTTATTGTCCGCAATACAATCTTTAATATGAACATTTAAACATGGATCTCCATAATAGCTTCTTTGAATTAAGATTCCATCGCCACCGCTGTCTTTTAATGTGAGTCCGTATATATTTATATTTTCACTCCATTCTATCTGAAGGCAATGTCTATTCTCATTGGTATTGTATTCTGACTTTATCATCTGGAAAGTCGCCCCATAACCAACTATTGTAATATTCTTAACACGGTGAAGGTGTCTGTCACTTATTTTAAGCAATTGCATGCCTTCCGCAAAAGCGCCGGATTTTGCTTGAATAACAACTCCTGCTTCTAGAACCACTACAAGATTATCACGCTTGATGAATAGCGGCTGTACAATCCATGGTTTTCCTGTATTCTGAATAGTCACTGAATCGACATTTGAATTAAATGCGTTTTGTATCACTGTGGTAACATCTGTTTCATTGAAGTTAACTTGACCAAGACTGATTTTCGCCGCTTGCGATAGATTAGCGATTAAAAGAAAGGAAATAAGAATGATGTATGGCTTCATAAGTTTTGACGCTGACTTAAGTTTAAAATCTAATGTAAATGGAAATCTAATAAGTTAAATAATTATTTTTGCCGATTGAGGAAATAATTTAAGAGTTTACTAGCCCTTGTATGCGCCCATTATGAACTTACTCCTTTACAAACCGTTGCACAATCTGTCTGTTCTTAATTTTGATCTTCATGAGATATAGGCCCCTTTTAAAATCTGGAGAGGAATGGTTCCCTCGGCTGATATACCTGTTCGCAAAATGATTCCCTTAACAGAGGTTATTTCATTGCTAGCGTCTTCTGACATATTTCAATTAATAAATAATTCTGTTTGCGCAGGATTAGGTGTATAGTACATTGAATATTGCCTGACATGTCTTCAATATCGGTTGTATATCCTCCGTCAACTTGTATACTGCTAATTCTTGCTTCTTTAATGATCCGGTGATAATATCGTTGGAATAAGTGGGTGAAGAAGACATTCTATTAGGTAGGTGATTCATAAGATGCTTAGCATATCTTGCTGGTAGAGTTAAGCCAACGGTTCTACTTTTATTGTAGGTTATATTTGCCAACACCACCAAGCAAGTATGAATGCGACCGCGCTTTGCTTGTCAAAACTTTTGGATCCATAACTTTAATTAGCCTGTAACTCTTCTTTTAAGAAGCATTGTACTGTTTCTCCGGTGTCAATTCTTATTTTAATGATGTATAAACCTGACTTCATACTATCAATTGTAATCGTCTTGTCGTTTACCACCCTGTCTGCAAAAGCGTCCGTCCATTGATGTAATTTCATACCTGGCATCTTGTGCAAAATTCGGTTCAATAACAAGTTTATTGCCCGAGGGGTTTGGGTATACAATGAGGACGACTATAGCTTACAATTTTTTCGCGATCCCTTATGCTGTTTGTACATGAAATCCCGCTATTAAGAAAATCCTCTAGCCAGGTATAGCCGCTAGCGGCAACAGCACTAGCATCTCGAGTATCATTGGAGTCTGGTCTATTTTTTTTTTTCAATCATCAGGTATGCCAGCGTCATCAGAGCGGAATGCCTATCGCTATTTGCCCGAATGCCCCAGGTGTTAAAGCTGGTAGTCCCTGCAATAAAAGTGTTTCCAATTAAATTGGTGTAGGTAGGTTGTAGTGGGGTATGACCTTCGTTTTCAAGCAAGCCTATATACACTGCATTGTAATCTTTCTCCCCCCAGCCATCACATTATTAACAACTTCGCTGGTTGTGCTACCTTTTATCATTGGGTTTCTGTCATGATTAGCCAATGCGCGTTCTTGATTGGAAGAGGTTGCCGTCTCAGGTCTGAATCCGTAGAAGTCCATGGATTTATACCCTCGCCCACTACGCTTTTAGTGGAATTACATCCTGACAGTGGCTTTTAAAGATTTTACGCTGTCTTTATAATATCCCCGAAGTAAATGCGAGGTAATCTTTAGGTCCTGAGCCTTAAAAATATGCAAGTCCCTTGATGTCGAAGCCTAGAGTCTCTTGCGAGCCAGTATGTGATAATATTTGTAATTATATATTTATTTACGCCTAATAAGCTAAGTATATACAAGAAGCAAAATATTCTTTATTTTCATTGCCAAATAAAGCTGGCAAATCCAACCTAGATGCGATCTCTCATACAACCTTATAACCCAAATTGCTTACCTGACTTGACTAAATGGAGGAAACAACAACTGTTTTAACAGCCGGTCCTGCCCTCTTGCCCACGTCAAAAACAATAATGCGGATTTCTTAAAAAGGTGAGATGGCCCGAGAGTATTTAAAACCCAAGTCCAAATTGAAAAGCAACTGTATAGGATGGAGCGTGAACGTTTCCGTATCTGACCGGGAGAAGCCCTGCTACGAAAATGCTATAATCTTTATTTCTGTAGACAACCTTATTTAGGATTGGGGTAAACCCAAATCTTCCCGAGGTTTCATACGCAAGTCTGCCAATCAATGTAAATTCCCTTCCAAGACGGTACAACAGGCCTGGGTGGAACAAAAAATTGCTCATGCGCACCCCTTTTTCATCAGACCTGATGAAGGGAGTGAACTCGAGGGAAAAGCCAATCTTTTTTGACTTCCATACATTTATACCCCACGGATTACCAAAGGTGTAGAACTTTTCAAAATTGTAGGTATTTCCATCTTTGCTCCATGTTCTCAATGGATGTACTATGCCCACATAACCCTTTATTTCAGGAAAGGAATGTTCTTTTTTTATTTGGGCAGTATCGGCAGGCGTTTGTCCGAAGGCAAAAAATGGAAAGACGAAAATAGCAATTAGTAATAATAAGAACCTTTTATTTCCAAAATTCAACCGTTCTATTGAAGTATTCATTATCGTTTATCGATTGTGTGTTTATTTGAGCTTAAGAAAGGAAGAGTTAACAGTTATTCTATAGGTTTTTATAATATATACACGGCGCCTTTGACGCCGTGTATTACTCAACCAAAAAATACTTTCTATTCATTGTTTTCCTTTTATGCAGAAAGGAATTATTTGATTACAGAAAGTAAGATTTCTTTTTGTTTGCTTAATTCTGCCTTCTCTAAATCTAGAAATCCGAATTCATGTTGGTATTGACGACCTTCATTCAACACCCATTCTAAAAATAGTGCTAGGCTCTTATTGCTCTCCTTTACATTGTTTGGGTAAGACAGATTTATATATCCTACAGGAACCTTTGGCGTGCGTTGTGATTCTATGGTGCTTACCAGTTGATCTAGGCTTTCGTAAATATTTTCATCTGCGTCTACCTTGCCATTGTTGTTGAAATCTAATGGAACAATTTTTAGTCCGTTATTAATTTTGCGGGTCTTGATGTCATAGATGAATCCTAAATTATTATAAGTGATCCCGTTTGTGTCCTTTTTTATAGCGGAGATTAAGTGATTGTCATCGCCTCCAATTGGTTTACCCAAAATATCTTCTTGCTCAAATCCAAAGCTTCTTGCAAAGGTTGTTGGCGCACAGGCTTTCTGCTCTCGAGTATAAAGTGTCGGTTGGTATTCAGACTTTCCCTTTGACTTCTTTGGAGCGTCCAAATCGGCTATGGGATCAAACTTCTTGAAAAACAACGTCTTCAATTCTTTTTCATCCAGTCCCCTCTTCTCATACTTAGCCAATGCCGGGTTTTTCTCATTTGCTACCGGCAATAAGACATATCTTGAAATGTTAATGACCTTGAATCCAGGACGAACTTCTGCCGGAGCCAATTCATGCGCGTTGATGATTAGGTTGGCACTGTCAACATTAGGAGTTCCTCTCGGAATAACAGTAAACTTGACCTCTGGATTAGTTTTTTTAAATTCCTCGATCCACTTGTTTATAAGTGGATAGGTAAATCTAGAACCAGTGATGATCACTTTCTCGCTACTTTGGGACAAGGCCACAAGGGACTGGCCAATAATAATCAAGGATAATAATATAGCTTTCATAATATTTATATATTCCCTATAGATTTAGTGTACAAATATAAATGCACTTACAGTTTCATCCAAATTTTTCGATAAATAATTTCGAGGTTCGCTAAGAAAAGAGGTAGTATGCTATTATTAAGGTAATTATGATATTAAAACCTTGTGCTATTACAAAAGCAAAGAAAGGCCTCTGGTTGGAGGTTTTGACTAAATCAGAAAACTTTGTCTCTAACCCGATGCTTGTAAATGCCAACACAAACCAAAGCGTTTGAACATTTTTCAAACTATCCTTGATGGCTCCGATGGTTTCATTGCCTATTACAAAAGAAAATAGTAATGAAGCTGCGAGGAACCCTATCACAAACTTAGGGAATCTTTCCCATATCACTTTTACTGTAGGTTTCTCTACAACACCGTCTGCATTGGCTTTCTTGGTGATGGACCAGTAAATACTAATTGCAAATGCAGCGAGGCCTAGCAATACATTCTGAGAAAATTTGACTATGGTGCTTATTTTTAAGGCCACCTCTCCCACCAAAGTGCCTGAGGCAACTACGGCGCCCGTAGTGTCAATGCTACCACCCAGCCACGCCCCAGTCACTTCTTGCGATAGATTCAAGTAGTTGGCTAAGTATGGCATAAAAATCATCATAGGTATAGCTGTAATCAATACCAGCGAGATCACATAAGACAATTTCTTCGGATCTCCTTTGATAGCGCCTGCAGTAGCAATGGCTGCTGAAACGCCGCAGATAGACACAGCGCTAGAAATCATCATCGTGAGTTCATCATCTATCTTTAGTCTCTTACAGAGCCAATAGGCGAAATACCACACTGATATCACTACCAATAATGCCTGTATCAATCCTAAAGAGCCAGCTTTCAAGATGTCAGAAAATATAACGGTCGTACCCAATAAAATAAGTCCGATCTTTACATAAAGCTCGGTAGATAAGACTGCCTTGAATCGCTCGGGTATATTGAATAGATTGCCTACTAATAACCCTACAAACAAACTAAAGATAACCGCCTCAAGATTAATTGACTTAATTTGCTTATTTCCAGCTATGATCAGTGCAATGATAGTTAGAAGATAAACGACGGGAAAAACAACCATCGTGTATTTGAGACTTTTATTAGTCAAGATCGCACCTAGAACTGCAATAAAAAATACAAACAAGAATTGCAGCATTATAGTAAATATATTGGCTCCGCTGAGTACCTTTTCTAATAACTCAGAGCCGTTGTTCCATGAATAAACTGGTGCTGGCAGTAAAAGCCCGCCGATGGCAAGGGCAATAATTAAAAAACCGAGTACAACAACCGCCCAGTCTTCATGTATTGCAAAACGCTTTTTTGTAATTGTCATCTATAGTGTTCGAAATTACTCGGGTGTTTGACATTTATTATCAAACAAATATTTTAATTCATTGCTATCATAATGGATATTATTTAACCACTTAACAGCCTTGAGCCATCCCCTGAAATGGTTAAAAGATAAATTTCATGCTTATTTTCATAAGCACGAAATTTATCTGAACATCTGGTTTTATTTAGAAACTAAGGAAGTAGAAAATGCGGCACTTAGCCATTCCTTGATCGACTCTATGCTTTCGGTTCCGATTTTTAAGTAAATTTTTGAAGAAATCGGATTATACTTAAAGGAGAATAGTTGTGGATTTGTCTCGTTAAGTTTTGCTAAAAACACCTCAAACTTTTCTGCACTTCCTCTAAGACTAAAGCTCAGGGAGTTTCCAAAAGAGTTTCTGAAATATCTGAGCGCTAGAAAGTGGTTTGGGCTGTTTATTAGTCCGACAAACTCCACAGTCTTTACCCATTCATGGTCTTGCAGCCACAGTGCGAGGTCTAGCGTGTTTTCGGATTGCTTCTTTACAAGCTCGGGAACCTTACCCAATTCTTTTATAAAAACGAACGGTTGGGCAGGGATGGTAAATCTATTATCAATTGCATTTCCCTTCTTTTTCAGGAATTGAGTTAATGAGAAATTAATTTCCTTCTCTGCTACTAATTTCCCTTGTTTTAAATCAAAATATTGAATTGATGGGGAAGCGAGGTGCGGGAACTTACCATTTCGCCAGTTATAATTGCCACCCTCGATGATGACAGCTCCAAAAAATTGCTTACCGCCTCCAATAAGCCCAGCAGTGCTTTCGATGACCAGATTAGCACCTAACTTTATGGGCCTTATGATATGACCTGCAGCCCCGGCGGTATTGTCAACTAAAACAGGTATTTGCCTTTCTTTAGCAAAGGTGATTATCTTTTGAAAATCAGGAATGTTTTGATATTCTGAACTAATGGTTTCAAGATATATCAGCTTAGTTTTTGCATCTACCAGGTCTTTAAAAGAAGATAAGGTACCCTCTTCAGACAGCCTAACGTCTATCCCTAACCTTCTATACTTATTACCTTCTTTATGAAATAGTGTAAAGGAGTTGAACGTAACAATGTTGTCTCCACCTCTAAGCAAATTCTTTATCAAGAGCAAACGCGCAGCGCTTAGTGATTTGACAGAAACGGCACTTATCCCGCCTTCTAGAGCTGCTATTCTTTCTTCAAAAAAAGTAGTCTGTGGATTATTTAAGTGTTGTTGCTCGTTGGAAAATTCCTCGGCACCGTTGAAGTCCGAGTTGTTAATCTTCAATGTTGATATGAATCTTGGATCCCAACCAAGGTTGTATGGGTTTTTTAAAATTCTGCCAATATTTTTCATGTTGTTGTTATTGTTTATTGTTTACCAAATAATTTAAAATTCAAGGGAAGTCTAACAGGGACAACAGCAACAACAACTTTGCTTTGGCGTGCGAATTTTGGGACGAAGGTCAAAAGCTGAATGGTTCATTTATATTAACTCTATCGATTTGGTAGACAAATGTAGAATAGTATAATTTATTTGTCAAGCTTTTGATATATAATTTTTATAAATAAATTGAAGTACCTCAACGAGCCGTTGATTCTTAGGAGGTTTAGTAAAAAAATCTTTTTAAAGACTACTAATTATAGTCAAGCCCTTCTAAAATTGGAAGGGCTTGACTAAGGGTTATTTCACGATTGCTACATCTGTTCCATTGGTATATTTCATTGTCAAGACGCCACCTTGGGCCAAGGCCTTCCAAGTATATCCCTCATTGCCAGGCTTAGTAGCTACAGCCAAAGCTTTCCCTGAGACAGTGATTGTTTTCGGTTTTGAGGACATTCTAAGTACAACTTCAGATTGCTTATCGAAAGTATTGAATGTAATCTTACTAGGCTCATATTTGATTTTTTTAACGGTTGAAGTGGATCTCAACAAATGATCCTCAGCTGGAACCCATTCTGGAATAGCCGCAAGGCCTTCCATGAAATGTCTTATGTAGTCGGTATAACCATCAGAAAACCAAATTTCAGTCCCCCAGTTATGACCAGTTTGCACTACGCCATCCGGTTCTGCCATATAAGTAGCATGGTTAAAATACCTATAAGCTTCCTCTTTAAACGCCTCGTCTTTTGTGTATTCATACCACATCGCGCAGATGGAAGCATAGCGCGCAGTATGGCTTCCCATAGGCAAATAGCAACCTGTTTGTTCGTTGATGGCATTCATACCTGACTCCTTAAAAGTGGTTTTGACAAACCATATTAACCCTGGGACGGTCACGTCGATATCCTTATCATTCTTAGGATTCTTTATCAGATACCTGGCAAATTCCATTGGACTATTATTAACTCTATTCAGGTTAATTTCATCAACTCTTATATCTTCAAAATACCCCTTCCAAATTCCAGTCTTAATGGCACCCTCTGCGGAATATAACCAGTTCCATACGATGTCTGCAGCTCTTTTGTAGGACGCTACTTTCTCTGAAGGTAAGTTGATGACGCTTTGTATTCTGTTTAAGCCTTCTAATAATCTTAGATTTTCTACTACATGCGAGGTATAGCTTTCCAAGATTTCTCCTTTTTCAGCCTTTACACGGAAAGGCCATGGAGATGTTAATACTAAAGACTTCCACTCTAATCCTGCTTTTTTATGTACTCCAACCCTAACATGTTTTGCCAAGGCATCAGCACATTGAATAGCTGCCGTCAGGTATTTTTGCTCGCCAGTAATTTCATAAAATTTTAAATAATGAATTCCCATTTCACCAATCTTATCGACTTCCAATGCAAAGGAGCCATCTCCTCTTCCAATATTCTCCTCAGTTTTAGCCGTGTCAAATTTGGAGGCCCCATCATAGATAATCTCCCCAGCTTCTGAGCTAGCGTAAGGGACTGATGCCCATTCCCAATTTGCTGGTGTAGTGCCGTATTTTATCTGATGGTCCAAGGCTGCTCTCGCAAGATCAAGCATCGATTCATCTCCGGAATAGTTTCGCCAGTCAATAGCCAAGCTTTGTACAATGCCCCCGTTGACAACGATAGGATTGTGTGGCCAGTCGGACCCGTAGAATCCTCCTTTGCCGTCGCGGTACATGGAGCAATGAGTCAAGTACAAAGGCAATTTATTTTTAGGACTTATGGGACAAGTCTTCCAAAAATCTACAGCTGTTTTTACCGCTGTGATATATCCGTACCCTGGATTCTGAGGTTTGTATCTGGAAAGCAATTTTCCGTTTTTATCCAAGATGACCTTGGCGCCACACATACTATCCACCTTGTATTGGGCGGATGCTAAAAAGGTTGACCCAAGAAATATCAGGCTAAGAACAATAAGTTTTCTCATTTTGATTAAGTAAGATTTCGACAATTTTTACAGAACTAGGAAACAAAAATATTCTAAATTTATAAGGGATAAGTACAATAATTGATTGAATTAGTATACTTTTTTAACAATAATTAATGTATATAACGCCGAAAGGGTTAAAATAGTAGTAAGAGCGTCACTACTTCTATTCTGTTTCAACACTCTCATTGATCATAAAAATGGTAATAGTCAAGACTTCAGGTGGAGAGCTTTTACTTCATTTAACGGTTCAGCATTTAAATAACTATCGATATTCTCGATGGTAGTTTCAGCAATATTGGTCAAGGCCTCTTGAGTTAAAAACGCTTGATGACCGGTAATGACAACATTTGGGAAACTAAGTAGCCTCATAAAAACATCATCTTGAATAACTTTCTCAGACAGGTCTTGAAAAAACAAATGCGCTTCTTCTTCATATACGTCTAGGCCAAGATGTCCAATCTTTCCCGACTTTAACGATTCGATTACTGCCACTGCGTCAATCAATGCTCCTCTACTAGTATTCACAAGCATTACACCGTTCTTCATTGTAGACAAAGAGTCTTTATTTATAAGGTGCTTTGTTTCAGGAGTCAATGGACAATGCAAAGAGATAATGTCTGAGCTTTTAAATAAGGTTTCTATATCTGTAATCTCCACACCCAATTTCTCACATTCCTCGTTTGGTTGAAGATCATAGCCTAGAACCTTGCAGCCAAATCCTATGGCAATCTTGGCCGTTATCATTCCAATTTTTCCCAAACCAATCAATCCGATTGTTTTTCCGTGAAGGTCGTATCCCATCAGTCCTCCAAGTGAAAAGTTTCCTTCTCTTACCCTATTGTAGGCTCTATGGATCTTTCTATTAAGGGTAAGGATTAAAGCGAAGGTGTGCTCTGCAACAGAGTATGGAGAATATGCGGGCACTCTGACGACGACTAGCTTATTTTCTTCGGCTGCTTCAAGGTCTACATTGTTATAACCCGCGCACCTTAGTGCAATAAGCTGTATCCCTAGTTCTTTCAGTTTTGTAATTACCTCCTTATCTGCAATATCGTTGACGAAAATACAAACTGCTGTGCTGCCTTTTGCAAGATCAACCGTTGTTGAATTGAGTGGAACTTCTAAGAATTTGAGTTGGAAATTTGTTGATGTGTTGGCTTTCTCGAAAAAAGCTTTTTCGTAGTCCTTGAAGCTAAAAAACGTGATTTTCATAATTTTGGATGATATGGGACAGCTAAAGTAAGGTAATTCACGATGTGATGATGATGCTATGAGTGGAATGTTTTTTTCAATGCACTGATTTGACTGAGGGCTATCGTGAACAACAAGGCCGTGTCTACGAAAAGAGCAACCTATTGATAAACCAAGTTAATCTAACATCTAAAACCAAACTGATCCTGTAAATACCAACGCGGTCCGCAGTGAAGATATTTCCTTCAATTCTTCTGCCAAAAGTTACAAACAGTTTCTATAAAGATTTAAACATCTTTGAATTTTCATTGAATACCCCCTATTTAAAGGAAACTTAACTATAACATTTTTTTCACTCGACAGTTTTTCCGATTAAATACCCTTCTAAACATGCTTAACAACTACAAAATATATTGCCTCGCACTGTCCTTTTTACTGCTCAATTCTTGTGCAAAAAAGAATGATCCAGGACCTGACAAATTGGATCCAGTACCGCAAGGCGCATCAATCTTTACTAGGTATGTTGCAGTAGGAAATTCGCTGACGTCGGGCTATACCAATGATGCACTTTATCGCCAAGGCCAAGAGAACTCCTATCCTAATATCTTGGCACAACAAATGAAGGCTGTAGGTGGAGGAAATTTTGTACAACCGATTGTTCCTGATGACGAAGGGATATCCCTGTCGCGTACGTCCACGCCAACAGCCAAAATTGTGGCCGTCAATGGTCGTGATTGTGCAGGCGCAGCTACAATTGTATTGGAACGAGCTGATAAAATACCGGACCCAAAAACACTCCTTCCAATTAGGGACCAAGGCCCATTCAATAATCTTGGGGTTCCTGGTGCCAAAGTTAAAGACTTGTTGGACCCCTCTTTTGGAGAAAGCAAGGTGAATCCATTTTATTTTCGCTTTGCTACCGACGCGGGCAAAACAACCGTTATTTCCCAGGCTCAGGCCCTAAATGCATCATTCTTTACATTATGGATCGGCAACAACGACATCCTTGGGTATGCCTCTGAAGGCGGTGAAGGTGGCGCTGAAATGATCACCCCGGCTGCGGAGTTTGAGGCTAATCTAAAAATTGTGTTGGATTCATTGACCAAGAATGGAGCAAAAGGGGCGATCGCTAATGTACCTGACATTACCAATATTCCGCGCTTTACGAGGATTCCGATTAGGAAGAACGGTAACTACTACCTAATAGAGGATGGAAATGGCGGCCCTTCCAGGCCAATCAAAGAAGGAGAATATATCCACATGGGCATACCTGAAGATTCTCTGAAATGCGGCACATGGGGAACTACAACTCCTATACCGCGTCAGTATGTCTTAGATGATAAAGAGGTGAGCAGCTTAAGGAGTACAATCCTAGCATATAAAAGCATTATTGAAAAGCTAGCCTCACAATACAATATTGCGCTGGTAGACATAAACTCTAAGATGGAAATATTAAAGACGGGCCTAACTTATAGCGGGGCTACATATTCAACTGCCTATCAGACCGGAGGGATATTTTCCTGGGATGGTGTTCATCTAACGGCTAGGGGCAATGCTATTGTGGCCAACTTTTTCATAGAAGCGATCAATGGCAAATATGCTACCCTGATTCCCCTTGCCGACGTTTCTAAATATCCCACACTAGATGCGCCGGTGAACAGATAATCTATGAATTAGCACCTGAAAATATAACTAAAATTTCAACGTTTAAAATTATTTTAAACGATACAGAACAGAAAAACTTGAGGACGCTTTAAGACCTGTGAGGTTTTTGAATCCTTATAGGTCTTTTTATTTCTAATGCTAGCCTATTATTACAAGCAAGATTCTATACTAATGTAATTTATAAAGCCATCCGATTTTTAAGTAAATCGGTAAGGACATATTAGCTGACTTTACTATTTTTATTCAATCAAGCTATTTCCAATCACTTCTTTAAGGGTCAAATTTCATTCGCCTAGACTGCCGCCATATCCACGGTCCCATTGTCGATTAATGCTTGTGTTTGTATCTGATAATAATTATTATTGGTATAGTTTACTAAATAACCCAACACTGCATTTCTCAAAATGAATCGCATAGATAGGCTACTTGGAGTTCTTACCCTTTTGCAGTCCAAGAAATATACTCCTGCGGAGAAGATTGCTGACAAATATGGCATAAGCATGAGAACTGTTTATAGGGATATGAGGGCTCTCTCAGAACAGGGGATTCCAATCAGTTTTGAAAATAATAAAGGGTATTTCATTGTTCAGGGCTACTTTTTACCTCCCGTTGCTTTTAATTCAGATGAAGCCAATGCGCTTTTATTAATGGAAAAAATGGTTGCCGCATTTGCTGATCGTTCTATTCACACCCACTATTCCTCAGCCTTGGATAAGATAAAGGCTGTATTGAAAACCTCTCAAAAGGAAAAACTAGAATTCCTGCAGGACAATATTCGTATGCAAGTACCTAGTTGCTTGAAACCTGATTTCGAGTTTTTATCAGTGATACAAGAGGCCATTTCATTAAAAAATATTTTGCAAATAGAATACAAGAGCAACAAAGAAGAACGCAGCGTAAGGTCCATGGAGCCTATTGGTCTTATATTCTACGCCTTCAGTTGGCACCTGATCGGATGGTGTCATCTAAGAAAAGACTACCGTGATTTCAAAGTATCTCGATTGATAAATATTAAGAACACTGGTGAACCCTTCACCAAGCATGAGCACCTGCCATTATCTGATTACATGAAAACTCTTCCTGTAGCTTATTAAGCCTTCCCGTTCGAGCTATTCGTTCCTAAAATATAAGACGCTTTCTAGAAGAGAGAAGAGACCTATAGGTTTTGGAAACCTAATAGGTCTTATTACAAGGCGAAGTACCATGTGTGAGGGATAGAGCCTTTGTTTGAGCTCTTTTTCATTGCGAAGGGGTAAAAGGGTTGGGATGAAAAAAGCGAGTGGCGATAGCCCGGTACTACTCTGTTTTTACGGAGTAGTACACACCCAATGTTTCCTTGCCATAGAAATATTAAAATTATTTTAAACAGACTGACATAGGGTTGTCAGTGGGCCTATTTTTATTTGCAATAACTAAAATATAAAATCTATGACACTTACAGAAACAACATCTCTTTCAGTAATACCTATGTTATTAAAAGAGCTGGAGGAAGAAGCAAATACTACTAGGAAAATGCTCCGCATGGTGCCAACGGAAAAGTTTGACTGGCAACCTCACCCGAAGAGCATGAACATTAAAACGCTCAGCACCCACATCGCAGAGTTGCCAGCTTGGGTAGGAATGACCTTAGAGACAACAGGACTTGACTTTGCTATAACCCCTTATGTACCGGTAGACATAAAAAACACAGAGGAACTGTTAAATTTCTTCGAGCATTCCTTGCAAGAAGGGAAGAGTAAATTAGAAAAAGCGACTGAAGAACAGCTCTTAGAAATCTGGACCCTTCGTAATGGGGAGACAATATATAGCAGCTCTCCTAGAATCGAATCTATCAGGCAGACCTATTGCCAGATCGTACATCACAGAGCACAGCTTGGAGTATTTCTACGTTTACTAGACATTCCTATTCCAGGCAGCTACGGCCCTAGTGCGGATGATATGAACTTTTAGAATCATAGGGGGTGGCAGACCTTTGGCACCCCCTATTTATTAGATTTCCTCTGTTTATTGTTAGGGATTTTTCAATAATCCGAAAATCAATATAAACGGATAGGAAGCTCGTGTTGGCGGCTGCCGTCCTTAGCACTCGTTTCAAACAAAATAAGATGTAAGACGGAATTAGGCCGCTCTTTTTTGACATCGATACGTAATTCAAAACTTCCCCACTCTGGTGCCCCCGCATCGGTATTTCCAAATCCACTCATTAGTTCGTTGTGTCCATCTTCTACTATCCAACCAAAACTCGATTCAAATATTTGCCCTTTGCCGGTAACAATGAATTTGCCGTAGCCGACTTTTTCTATAGTCACTTCTTTGAATCGTTCGTTTGAATAAGCTTCCTCTTTGATTGCTATAGATATTGTATCTAACTCCTTTACTTCAGGAAGCGGCGAGAGTGTTTTTACACTATCGTTTTTCTCCATTTTCCGATGAGGCACATTTTCATTGCACCCTGTCAAAGCAAGCATGCCTATTATAAAACCAGTTCTCATTTGTTTGGTCGTTAGATCTAAATTGGTAGAAGGTTATTTTTTGAATAGTACCTTTGTTTTCATTTTTTCAAGGCCTATCGCATTTGCGCCAAGATTTTTGTAGTAATATATTTTATCATAAGCTCTTATACTTTTATTGGTGGCAGCTGACCTTTTCGGGAGGCTAAAGTCCCGCATATTGGTAGACACGAAAACTGGCTTTACCCCCACCGTCTGGTTCTTTATTGCATACACTTGGCTCTGCCAAAACCCGATAGGCGTCTCTTTTATGAGGTAGCTTCCTACCAAGTTATTTTCTATTACTATTTTATTTTGGTCAAGCAGGTGCAAATTGCTTGTGGAGTCAAAGGTGGCAATGTCAAATCCCCAATTGTCCAAAACAATGTTGTTTGCAATAAATACTGACCTTAGATTCATAGACCGCACATCTATTCCTCCTACATTTCCAGCCCAGTGACCTGGGATACCACAGTTGTAAATGATGTTATTTAAGATGAAAATATTTTCTCTGATAGCATCTACACCAAATTTTGAAAATATGATTCCCGACGCACGGCAGTCGTAT